>CAIQPH010000080.1 GCA_903873655.1 uncultured Holophagaceae bacterium
CACCTACACCGACGCCTCCTGGAAGGGCTATGTGCGCAACAACCCCCAGGTCTACCTGGGCTGGCGCACCCCTGAAGAGCACCCCGCCGTGCAGGCGGCCGTGAGCGCCTATAAGAAGGTCATCTCCCCCAACGTAGATGGCAAGGTGGGCACCGGTGGCGTCATCACCAAGGAGCCCCGCGTGGACCGCTGGGTCTTCAGCACCGACGGTGTGGGCTATCCCATCGCCAAGGACGCCAGCGTACCCGGCGCCGCCAAGAAGCAGTGGGTGTCCAACGATACCTACAAGCACCCAGCCATGATCGGGTTCGGCACGGGCATCGAGCAGAACACCCACAAGATCGGCGAGTGCCTGGACGAGCGCGAACTCCAGCACAGCGCCGCCTTCCTCGCCCGCTTCCCCAGCGTCTTCGCGGGCAACGCCTGAGTCGGCTTCCGCTCCAGCCCAATGACTGCGCCACCTGTCCCCTGAACCACCCGGGAATCCAAGCGCCATGGAAAAAGCCTTTCGCTCCGCCCCCCTTGAGCTGCTCACCAGCTGGATTTTCACTGAGCTGGAGACCCGGGAAGCCGTCATGGGCATCCCGAAACAGAACTTCCAGATTCCCAGTTCCAAGCTCGCCCGGGAGATGTTCGGCCACACCGTGGCCGCGCCCCTGGGCGTAGCCGCGGGGCCCCACTCCCAGCTGTCGCAGAACATCGTGTCCAGCTGGCTCTGCGGGGCCCGGTTCATCGAGCTGAAGACGGTGCAGATCCTCGACGAGATCGAGGTGAGCCGCCCCTGCATCGACGCGGCGGACGAGACCTACAATTGCGAGTGGTCCCAGGAACTGAAGCTCGAAGAATCCTTCACGGAATACCTCAATGGGTGGGTGCTCATCCACGCCCTAGCCCACAAGCTGGGGCTCCAGGATCCCGGCACCCACTTCAGCATGAGCGTGGGCTACAACCTGGACGGCATCCAGCATCCCCGGGTGCAGAAGTACATTGCCGACATGCGCAACGCGGGTCCGGCGCTGGCCGCTGCCATCGATACCGTGGCCAAGATCTATCCGGGCGTCCGGGACATCACCATCCCCACGGAGCTCTCCAACCAGATCACGCTCTCCACCATGCACGGCTGCCCGCCGGCGGAAATCGAGCGCATCGCCAAGTTCATGCTGACGGAGCTCGACATCCACACCTGGGTGAAGCTCAACCCCACGCTCCTGGGGCCCGAGCGGCTGCGGACGCTCCTCAACGATACCCTCGGCTTCGACATCACCGTGCCTGATGAGGCTTTCGGCCATGACCCCAGGTGGGAGGACGCCCTGGCCATGGTGAAGAGCCTGGCCAAGCTGGCAGAAGGCCGCGAGAACTCCTTCGGGCTCAAGCTCACCAACACCCTGGAAGTGATGAACCACCGGCCCATCTTCCCGTCCAACGAGAAGATGATGTACATGTCAGGCCGGGCCCTGCATCCGCTCACCCTGACGCTGGCGGGACTGGTGACGGAGGAACTGGACGGCAAGGTGCCAATCAGCTTCTGTGGTGGTGCCGATGCGCGCAACTTCCCGGATCTGATCGCTGACGGGCTCGGCCCCGTGACCGTCTGCACCGATCTGCTCAAGCCCGGCGGCTATGCCCGCCTCCAGCAGTACCTGGTCAACCTCGAAGCGGCCATGGACGAGGTCGGAGCCAGGGATCTCGACGCCTTCATCCACGCCCGCTCCGGCGGCCAGGGCGCCCGGTTCAACCTGGCCCGGCACACGGTGAAGGCCGTCGGCGACGACACCTACTTCCGCCGGGTGCGGCCGCTGGAGTTCAAGGGCAAACGCCCCCTGGGGCACTTCGACTGCATCGAGGCGCCCTGCGTGGACGGCTGCCCCACGAACCAGAACATCCCCGACTACCTGTGGCTGGTGGCCCACGGCAAGCCCGCCGAGGCCATGGAGGTGATCCTCCGCACCAACCCTCAGCCGGGCATCACGGGCAGCGTCTGCGACCATCCCTGCACCGAGAAGTGCGTCCGCAATTTCTACGACGCACCCCTGGCCATCCGCGAAATCAAGCGCTTCGCCTTCGAGAATGCCGGGCCCCTCCCCGCCGAAGTGCGCGGGAAGTCGCTGGGTGTCAAGGTGGCCATCGTGGGTGCCGGTCCCACCGGGCTTTCCGCGGCCTACTTCCTGGCCAAGATGGGCTTCGAGCCCGAGGTCTTCGAAGCCAAGCAGGAACTGGGCGGCATGGTGGGCGGGCTGATTCCGGCCTACCGGCTCCCGAACGCGACCCTGGAGGGGGATCTGGTTCGGCTGCGCGAGCTGGGCGTGCAGATCCACCTGGGCCAGTCCCTGGGCCGGGATTTCAGCCTGGCGGACCTGCGCCGCGACTATCCCTACGTCTTCCTGGGCGTGGGCGCCCAGAAGGGCAAGCGCCTGGGCATTCCCGGCGAGGATACGCCCGGAGTCATGGACGCCCTGGACTTCCTGGACAAGGTGCGGGCCGGCACTCCCATGGACCTGGGCAAGCGCATCCTGGTCATCGGCGCCGGCAATTCCGCCATGGACGCCGTGCGGTCCGCGGTCCGCCTGGTGGAGGGCGGGGAAGTGACCATCGTCTACCGCCGCACCCGGGCCCAGATGCCCGCGGACCCCGCGGAAGTCCATGACTGCATCGAAGAGGGCATCGGCATCCGGGACCTGCTGGCCCCGGCGGCCGTGGTGGCCGAGCACGGCCGGGTCGCAGGGCTGTCCTGCACCCGCATGCGCCTGGGCGAGCGGGATGCCTCGGGCCGGCCCAGTCCTGTGCCCGTGGTAGGCAGCGAGGTGTTGCTGCCCGCCGACACGGTCATCTCGGCCATCAGCCAGGAGGCCGTCCTGGACTTCCTGGACGGCCTGGCGATCCAGCGGAACAAGAACGGCTACCTGGTGGTGGATCCCGTCACCCGGGAGACTTCGGTACCTGGCCTCTTCGCCGGCGGCGACGTGGTGCATGGCGCCTCCTCCGTGATCCTGGCCATCGCCGATGGCCGGGCCGTGGCCGAAAGCATCGCCACCCGTCAGGGCGTGGCACTGAAAGCCGAACCCCTGCTGGAGAAGGGGCTCGCTGACGCGGCCCTCATGGAGAAGAAGGCGCGCCTGACTCCGGCCCAGCATGTGCCCGTCCTGCCCCTGACCGAGCGGCACGGTTTCGCCGAAGTGCTCAAGCCGTTCACCGCCGAATCCGCCGCCCTGGAAGCCAGCCGCTGCCTGGATTGCGACGACTTGTGCAGCCTTTGCGTCACCGTCTGCCCCAACCGCGCCAACCTCGCCTACGGCCTGGAGCCCTTCAGCCTCCAGTTGCCAGTCCTCGTCCAGCGGCAGGGTCGCCTGGTGGCCGAAGGCGTGCGGCCCTTTGCCGTGAACCAGCGCGTCCAGACCCTCAACATCGGCGACTACTGCAACGAGTGCGGGAACTGCGATAGCTTCTGTCCGGCCGCGGGGGCCCCCTACAAGGACAAGCCCCGCTTCTGGATCGACGAGGAGGGCTACCGCACCGCCAAGGGCGACGCCTTCCGCCTGACGCGCGGGCCCGCGGGGCTTGCCATCGAAGCCCGCCTGGGCGGGATTGGGTACAACCTGCACATGGACGGCGAGCGGGCGCATTTCCAGAGCGATCAGGTCAAAGTACGGCTCCAGTCTGGAACCTGGAACCTGGTGGACTGGGAGGCCCGGGCCGTCCTTCCCGAAGGCACATCGGTTAACCTGGAAGCCTGTGCCACGCTCATCGCCCTGCTCAACGCAGAAGCGGTTCTTCCCCCCCTGGCCAGCACTGCCGGGTAAAAAATTTCCCCCCAGGGATATTTTTTTATTGACCTGCAGGTTTTCTATTTCTAATCTGGACTCGAAAACAAGCTTCCCGGGGCCTTTGCCAAAGTCCCCGCCTCACCTCCCACCCCCCAACCATGGCCCATTCTCTCAGCGGGCCACCTCCCAAGGAGATCCAACATGAAGAAACTCACCCTCGCCGCCCTGGGCATCGTCGCCATGGCCGCGCTGCCCGCCAGTGCCGCCAACTGGAGCGACACCTTCGTCGGCTACCAGTACAGCAACCAGTTCCGCGATCCAGGCCTCCTGGGCACCCAGGTTAAGAACCGCCTCGAGCTCAGCGGCATCTACGGCTGGGACTACGGCACGAACTTCTTCGACGTGAATATGCTGTCCGCCTCCAAGAGTTCCCCTGCCAATACCTCCGGCGCCTACCAGACCGAAGGTGGAATCGCTTTGTCGGGTGGCCAGCCCGCCCCCGGCGTCCCCGGGAACACGGAAGTCTATGTGGTCTACCGCTCCAACTTCGACCTCGGCAAGATCTTCAAGACCAACCTGGCCTTCGGCCCGGTGCGGGAAGTGGACTTCACGGTGGGCTTCGACTTCGACTCCCAGGACAATCATTTCGCCTCCAACAAGAAGCTGATGATCGCGGGCCCCCAGGTTGGTTTCGACATCAAGAACGGATTCTGGAACCTGGGCATCGGCGGAGCGCGTGAGGCCAACTACAACGGTGTCGTGCAGCATGAAGTGCTCTTCAAGACCCAGTACGTCATCTGGACCTCCTGGGGCAAGCACTTCGATATCGGCATCCCTGCTGAGTTCAAGGGCTGGATGAACTACGTCGGCCCCAAGGGCCCCGATGGCTTTGGGGTTGATACCAAGGCCGAGACCGTCGGCGATATGTACTTGATGTTCGATCTCAGCGGCATCTTCGGCCGCAAGCACGGCGCCTTCCTCATCGGCCCCGGCTTCGAATTCTGGAACAACAAGTTCGGTGGCAAGAACAACACCGCCACCGCTGCTGACCCCTGGAACAACAACCAGCGGGAGACTGCTTTGATGCTTTCGGCTGAATTCCACTTCTAGCCGTTTCTGAACACCCGCGCGGGAGCCAACTCCCGCGCGGATTTTGTCTGGGCTTACGCCATGACCCCATTCAGCTACCGGTGCACGGATTGCGGGCGCCTGTATTCCAGAGACGAGGTCCGCTACCTCTGCCCTGAATGCGGGAAGTCCTATCGACCCGGCATCCCGCTCCTGGGCGTGCTCGAAGCGGTGTTCGACTACGACGCCATCCGCAGTGCTTTCGACCGTGCCCACCCGGACTGGAATCTCTTCTGTGCCGTGGAGAAGGAATTCCATCCTCCCATCCCCGTGGGCAACACCCCTCTGGGCCGCGTGGACCGGCTGGGTGCCGAACTCGGCCTCGCCAGCCTGTGGGTGAAGAACGACGGCCTCAATCCCAGCGGCAGCCTCAAGGACCGCGCCTCCTTCCTGGTGGTGGCCGAGGCGCGCCGCCTGGGCATGGATCTCATCGTGGCCGCCTCCACCGGCAATGCGGCCTCGGCCCTGGCGGCGGTCTGCGCCTCCACCGGCACCCGGGCCCTCATCTTCGTGCCGGAGAAGGCGCCCAAAGCGAAGCTGGTGCAGATGGTGCTCTACGGCGCCAGGGTGGTGCCCATCAAGGGCACCTACGACGACGCCTTCGCCCTCTCCCTGGAGTACACGGAGAAACGCGGCGGCCTCAACCGCAACACGGCCTACCATCCCCTCACCATCGAAGGCAAGAAGACCGCCGGCCTGGAGATCTGGGCGCAGCTGGGCTTCCAGGTGCCGGAAGCGATCTGCGTCTCCGTGGGCGATGGCGTGATCCTGGGCGGCGTGCACAAGGCCTTCGTGGACCTGCAGCGGGCCGGGCTCATCGAGCGCCTGCCGCGGCTCATCGGCGTCCAGGCCGAGAGCTCTGACGCCATCCACCGCTATGTGGAGACCGGCGTCTATTCCGATGCGGCCAATCCCACCACGCGGGCCGATTCCATTTCCGTCACCTGCCCCAGCAATGCCCACGGCGCTCGCCGGGCCATCCTGGACAGCCTGGGGCTGACCCTCACTGTCACCGACGAGGAGATCCTCTCAGCCCAGGCCCTGCTGGCCAGCCGCACCGGCATCTTCACCGAACCCGCCGGTGCCACGGCCCTGGCGGGACTCATCAAGCTCCAGGCAGGTCCCCAGCGTCTGGCTGCCTCAGGCCCGGTGGTGATCCTCGCCACGGGCCATGGCCTCAAGGACGTGGAGGCCCCGCTTTCGCGCATCAGCATTCCACCGGCCGTCGAGCCCAGCCTGGCCTCCCTTCCCCTGTGAAGACCCTCATCCGCAACGGCCGTGTGGCCCTCGACGGGTGCCTGCAGCACCTGGATGTCCTCGTGGAGGATGGGCGGATCGCCGCCGTGGGCAGCCTGGGCGAAGTTTCGGTCGAGCGGGAGATCGATGCCGCCGGCTACTACGTCCTGCCGGGTTTCATCGACTTCCACACGCACGTGGATGACCAGATCGGTCCCTACTACCTGGCGGACACCTACGAGTCCAGCACGCGTATGGGCCTGGAGAACGGCATCACCACCCTCTGCACCTTCGTGACCCAGGGCGGTGATGAGACCCTCGTCCAGGCGTTGGATCGGGCCCGCGGCAAGGCCGAGGGGAACGCCCACAGCGATGTCCTCTGGCACCTCACGCCGACGACCTTCAGTCCAGCGGATCTGGCCACTCTGAAGGTCCTTCTGGCCGGCGGCTACCGGACCCTGAAGCTGTACACCACCTACAAGTCCGCGGGCATCTACGCCAGCTATGATCGCATCGAGGAACTCTTCACGAGCCTCGGCCCCCTGGGGAGTCAGTTCCTCATCCACTGCGAGGACGATGCCCTCATCGAGGCCGTCGATGCCACCGGGCTGGACCTCTCCAAAGCTTCCACGCACACCCTGCTCCGGCCCGAGGCCGCGGAAGTGGTCGCCATCCAGCGGGTGGTGGACCTCGCCCTCGCCCACCACGCCGCCCTGCACGTTGTCCACGTCTCCACCCTGAAAGGCGCCCGGCACCTGGTGGCGAACCGGAGCAAGGGCGACCTCAGCTTCGAGACCTGTCCCCAGTACCTGTTCCTGGATGAGTCCTGGCTGGCCCGGGAGGACGGGCACCGCTGGCTCTGCTCGCCGCCCCTGCGGGGCGATCGCGCACCCTTCCTGGAACTTATCCGCCAGGGGGCCGCCGACATCATCGCCACGGACCACTGCCCCTTCTGCACCCGGGACAAGGACACCTGGAACGGCCAGGATTTCCGGGCGGTGCCCAACGGCATGCCCGGGCTCGGAGCCTTGCCCCACCTCACCTGGAAGCTCTGGGAGGACGATCCGGACCGCGCCGCCCTGGGTCTCGCCACCCACCTGTCCCTGAACCCCGCCCAGCGGGCCGGCATCGGCGACCGCAAGGGCACGCTCCAGGCGGGCATGGACGCCGACATCGTCGTCCTGGATCCCAGGGGGCCTGAGCGCCCCCTCCGCTCCACTTCGGCTGATGCCTTCGAGGCGTTCCCCGGCTTCACCTCTCATCTGGCCTTCCGCCATGTCCTGCTGCGCGGCGAGACCCGGGTGCAGGATGGCCGACTCACCCAACCTGCGGCCCCTGCGGGCCGACTCCTCCAGCCATCTCCATCCGCCCTTTCCCTTCTCTGACCTTGTAGGAGCGACCGATGCCGACCATAGCAAAGAATCTGAAGGCGTTTCAGGCGTTGAAGACGAATCTGTTCCAGAAGGATTTTCTGTTGACCTGGGAGCATCCGGAGGAGGAGTTGAACGCCATCATCACGCTGGCGGACACCTTCAAGACCCTGCACCGTCAGG
>CAIQPH010000081.1 GCA_903873655.1 uncultured Holophagaceae bacterium
GTGGGCCGACGGTCTGCTCACCCCCTCCGATCATCCCGACGTGGTGGAGATTTTTCAGCGGTTCAGAAACAATTTCATCCTGCCCCCCATGAAAGACCCCTGGGTGGAAAAGAAGCTGGCCTTTACTCGCGCATGGCAACCCGCTGAGTTTTTCGCCCCGGACGCTTTCTTTCGGCTGGTGGTGGATTTTACCTACCGGCAGGGCGGCTTGGTCGTGGTGCAAGATTGGAAAACCAACCGGGTAGTGCCTGAGACGGTAGAGAAGGACCTGCAGCTCCGCATCTATGGCTGGGGAGTGCGGCAAACCCTGTACCCGGACGCCCAGGAGATCCTGCTGCGACTCCATTTTTTGCGCTACAGCGCCGAGATGGAAATCCTCTTGCTCCCGGAAGACCTGGGTACCGTGCCCCAGGAACTGGAGGCCAAGATTACTGAGATTGAGGCCGAGAAGCATTTCGACCCCAAGCCCGGCTCGTTCTGCGGCTGGTGTGGTGTCACAGCTCATTGTCCCGTCATGGCCCAGGCCCTAGTCCCTGTGGAGGTCCTGGCTCCGGCCACCCGGGAACAGGCGGAGAAGGCGGCCACATTACTCCTAACCCTGCAAAACCTGGAGAAAGAGTTGGGTGCCAGGCTGAAACAATGGGTCAGGGATCAGGGGGCGATACAGGTGGGGGATCTGGTTTACGGGCCCAGCATCGCCACCAGCTATGACCTGGACCCCCGGGCGGTGGTGCAATTTCTCCTGGAGGCCGGACTGGAACGGGAGACGGTCTGGCCCCTCCTGAACCTCACCAAGACCGGCCTGGAGCGCGGTCTCAAGAAGCTCCGGCGGCAGGACCTGTTGGGACAGGTTCTGGCCAATGCCACCGCAAAAACCACCGAACGCATCGACTTCCGCAAGGCCAAGGAGGAGTTGTGAAAATCATCGACATCAGCATCCGGCAATTTCTGGGCCTGGAATCTCTGGATCTCCACCTCCAGGCCCCTATTAATGTGATCATCGGGGAAAACGAGGCCGGCAAGTCTTCCATCCGGGACGCTATTCACTGGTTCTTCACTGGCCAGGCCCGGGGCCTCAAAACCCAACAGGAGCAGGCGGCCTTGATTCGGGACGGCGGCAAAGCAGCGGAGGTGAGCCTTACCTTTGCCGACGGCCGAACCGGGACCCGGCGCAAGACGCCCAAGTCACCCTCGACCTTCTCCGGCCCTGAAGACTTGAGTCTTACTATCTGGCCCGGGATACTCTGCGACCCCTTTACCTTCCTGGATTGGCCCGAAGCGCAGAGGCGTGAGTTGCTCTTCCAGGTGATCCCGGGGCTGAATCCGACAGGTGAAGAGATCGCCAAACGGCTGTTTGTCTCGTGCGATGAGGAAGATAGCGTGCCGTTTCGGAAGGTCACCCTGGATTTGGGAGAGATTGCTGCCACCAAGGGGTTCAAGGCTGCGGAGACCGAAGCCATCACCAAACGCCGGGAAGCCAAACGGCTCCGAGAGGAGTTGCAGGTTGAAGAACCGGCGGACCGGGCCACCATTGGAGAAACGGAATACATCCTCCCAGACATCAGCGAAGCGGAAGTCCAAGAGGGTCTGGTGAAGCTTCGGGCTGAACGGGACAAACTCCTCACCGAAAGGGGCAAGGTGGAAGGCGAGATTGAAAAACTTCCCGAACTCGAATCCGAACTGGCGGCCATGGAAGAAAATCTTCCTGAACCCCCGGACCCCGAGGAAATAGAGAAACTGGACAACGCCCTGAAGGTCAACCGGCCGATCTTGGAAAAGCTTATTGCTGCGAACCAGGCCCTGGAAACCGGCAAAGCTGACCAGGTGTGGCCGGCGATGTGCCCTGTCTTTTCTGGTGCCGGGCTGGAATGTCCCAAGGCCGGAACAGTCGCGGTCCCAGGCACTCCATCCCCCGACCCCGCCAAGGTCGAGAAGTTGAAGGCCGATCTGAAAGAACAGCAGGAAGAAGTGGCCACCCTGGAAACCGAACTCAAGAACGCTCAGGACCGGCAGGTAGATTTCGACCTGTTCCAGTCTGCTCACCAGGAGCTTTCTGCAAAGGTTGAAAAGCTCAAGTCACAAAAGGCCAACTCCGATTCCACGGCTGCCCTGGACAATTCGATAGCATCACTGGATGCCCGGCTTGCAAGGGGCCAGGACCTCCTCTATGCGGTAAGCGACTTCTGGCGCCGCAAAGCCGAGGCCGAAAAAGCCCAGGAGAAAATCGGCCAGGTCGAAGCCGAGGTGACCCTTTACGACACCCTGGCCAAGGCCCTGGCGCCGGACGGCCTACCATCCCGGCTGATTGCCGAGGCCCTGGGGCCGGTCAATGATCTGCTGGACGTCGCCTCAGTTCACCTTTTCCCCGGCCGGTCCCTGGCCCTGACTGAGGGCCTGGACATTGAGTTAAGCGGGTGCCCTTTTGCCACCCTGAGCAAATCGGCAAAATTCAGGGTGGGGGTGGCCTTTCAATACGGCTTGGCAAAACTGGCGGGGGCCCGGCTGCTCATAATCGATGAAGCCGACCTACTTTCCCCCTCGAACCGGACTGCGCTTATTGACTTCCTGCTGGAAATCCGGCCGGACTTTGACACGATCATAATTTTCGCTACCTCGCAAGAAGCGAAGCCTTCATCCATCCCCGAGATTCAAATCTGGTGGCTGGAGTCAGGCGGGATCAGGCCGGTGGAGACGGATGATGCAGCCTGCGACCAAGCCGCCGGATGACCGCCCTATACTGGGATACTGCTCTCAGCACCCCCGGGAAGCCGCCGTCGTGGCTTACCGAGGTCCCGAGACCAATGGTGAGAGACGTTGGTTTTGCCGGGAGTGCTGGCGGGCCTTCAGAAAACGATAAACCAGACCCCCCTGACAGAGCCTCTATCAACCTACAACCTCCCAGCCGGCGCACGCCGAGTCGGCAACCAAGACAAGATGGCGCCCCCGGGTTAATGCCAAGTGGGCACTGATGCGAACCATGCTGCGGCGAATCTTGTCGTCAGGCCCAAGTCCCCGGGACATCCGGGCGCTGCAGCCGGTCTCTTTTGCGGATCCCCACAGGGACGGGTCCCCACTTTTCTTATTTCCTTACCCACCATTACCCGGTGACCGCGCGCAAATAGGAATCCACCTTGTTCACGTCCACCGGTGAGTTCTTGAGGAACTTGTCCCGGTTGTCCACAATCCCGTAGAGCTCATCGGTGTTTGTCAGAAGCCATTCCCAGGTGGCAACTTGCTCTTTACCCCAGGTAATGCAAACTGCTCCGGCGGGGCTGTACGCTTTCCAGTGAATGGCGTGCCCCCCGACAATCTTACCCGGGTTCTTTATGACTGACCAAGGCTTTCCCGCATCGACCTGGTCCATGTCCGATTGCCGCAGGACAACTCCGCCGGCAAGCCCTTTGAGCAAATATAATGCGGCCTTGATCTCGGCCATGTCCCTTCGGCTAATCTCGGCAAAGGCGTAAATATTGTAACCCCGAGAGAGCCACCCCAAGCTACGCCATGCCTTGAGGGAGTCCAGGTAATAAAGGCCGTTATCAGGCCGACTGATAGAGTCCCCGCCCTGCTCTTTCCAGTATTCATCCAGGACCTGAGATTCCAAGATGTTCAGGGCCCGGCGTTGCTCGAAAGCCTCAAACCGCAGGGTATGGTGGGCCCGTTCCGCCATAACGCAGCAGCCCCAC
>CAIQPH010000082.1 GCA_903873655.1 uncultured Holophagaceae bacterium
ATCACCACCAGCAGGCACGGTCCCCCCGCGATCACGGACAGGCCCAGGGACTCCGCAGCGCGGATGGCAGCTTCGCTCTCGGCGCCGGGCTGCATCCAGAGGTGCCTCACCCCGGCAGCCGCGGCCTCGCGCACCACCTGTTCCGTGATCGCAGGCGGCGTGATGACCGAGATGGCCTTCGGCTTCACCGGCAGCGAGCCCAGCGACGGATAGGCCTTCAGGCCTTCCACCTCCACTGCCCTCGGATTGATCGGATAGACCTCTTTCCCGTGCTGCTGGTAGCAGCGCAGCACCTTGTTGCCGTACTTCGACCGGTCCACGCTGGCGCCCACCACCGCGAAGGGCGGAGAGGCCAGGAAGGATTGGATGCGATCCGTGATCGACGTGCTCATCGAAGCCCCCCATTACTTGATAAATAGCAGTACCGGGCGTGAAGCGCCCCTACCCGCGCCGGCCACGGCGCGGGAGCAGAGCTCACCCCAAAGACTGAATCGCCCTCACCTTCATCTCGCCCCGCAGCGTCTCCACGGCTTCGCAGGCCGCCAGGGCCGCGCTGAGGTTGGTGAGGCAGGGGATCTTGAGGCGCAGGGCCTCCTTGCGGATGGAGCTCTCGTCGAAGAAGGCGTCGCGGCCCAGGGGCGTGTTGATGACCCACTGCACCTCGCCGTTCTTCAATAGATCCACGGCGTTGGGGCGGCCCTCGTTCACCTTGAAGATTCGGCGGACCTTGAGCCCCACGGACTCGAGCGTGCGGGCCGTCCCTTCTGTCGCGCAAAGTCCAAATCCGAGCGACACCAGCTTGTGGGCCAGTTCGGGCAGCCGCGCCTTGTCCGCGTCGTTCACCGTGAGGAACACGGTGCCCGACAACGGCAGCGGAATGCCCGCGGCCAGCAGGGCCTTGGCGTAGGCTTCGCCAAAAGTGTCGCCAATGCCCATCACCTCGCCGGTGCTCTTCATCTCTGGCCCCAGGATCGGATCCACGCCCGGGAACTTGGCGAAGGGGAAAACGACGCCTTTGACCGAGACCGCTCGGGGTATGCCGTCCGTGATGCCCTGCTGCTTCAGACTCTGCCCCAGTCCGATGCGGGCGGCCACGCCCGCCCAGTCCATCCCCGTGGCCTTGCTCACGAAGGGCACCGTGCGGCTGGCCCGGGGGTTGGCCTCGAGACAGTAGGCGATGCCGTCCTTCACGGCGAACTGCAGGTTCATGAGGCCCAGCACGCCCAGATCCAGGGCGAGTCGCCGCGCGTAACCGCGAACGGTATCGAGGATCTCCTCCGGAACGCCGAGGGCGGGAATCACGGCGTAGCTGTCGCCGCTGTGGATGCCTGCCTCTTCGATGTGGGCCAGCAGGCCTGCGATGGCCACGTCCACGCCGTCGCAGACCACATCGATGTCCAGTTCCTGCGCGCCGTCGAGGAAGCGGTCCAGCAGCACCGGCTGGTCCTTGTTCACGGCCACGGCCTCGCGCATGTACTTCTCCAGGCCCGCGTCATCGAAGACTACGGCCATGGCCCGGCCACCCAGCACGAAGCTGGGGCGCACCATCACGGGGTAGGCGAGCCGGTGGGCCACCTCCTTGGCCTGCTCGAAGCTGGTGGCCATGCCCCACTGGGGTGCAGGGATGTCCAGGCGTTTCAGGGCCTGGCCGAAGCGCTCGCGGTCCTCCGCATCCATGATGGTGTTCAGGGGCGTGCCCAGCAGCTTCACGCCAGCCGCGTGCAGGGGCCCGGCCAGCTTCAGCGGCGTCTGGCCGCCGAACTGGGCGAAGACGCCCAGGAGCTTGCCGCCCGCATCCTCGCGATCCACCACGGCCTTCACGTGCTCGTAGGTGAGGGGCTCGAAGTAGAGCCGGTCGCTGGTGTCGAAGTCGGTGCTGACGGTCTCGGGGTTGCAATTGATCAGGATGGCCTCCACGCCGCTGGCGCGGATGGCCTCCACCGCCTGCACGCAGCAGCAGTCGAACTCCACGCCCTGGCCGATGCGGTTGGGTCCGCTGCCCAGCACGATGGCCTTGGGCCG
>CAIQPH010000083.1 GCA_903873655.1 uncultured Holophagaceae bacterium
CGCTCTGGGTCGTGGTGGCCGGCTCCATCGGCCTGGTGGTCGTCGTGGCCCTGCTGCCCTTCATTCCCGGCAGCGGCATGGGCAAGGTGGTGCTGGGCCTCCTCATGGTTACCTTCGGCTTTTTCTTCGTCACCGTCAGCAGCCGCATCGTGGGCATCATCGGCAGCAGCTCCAACCCCATCAGCGGCATGACCATTGCCGCGATCATGGCCACCTGCCTGATCTTCGTCTCCCTGGGCTGGACCGGGGACGTCTACCAGCCCATGGCCCTCTGCGTGGGCGGCATCGTCTGCATCGCCGCCGCCAACGGCGGGGCCACGAGCCAGGACCTGAAGACCGGCTACCTGGTGGGTGCAACGCCCCGTTATCAGCAGATCGGCCTCATGATCGGCGCGGTGGCCGCGGCCCTGGTCATCGGCTGGACCATCAACATCCTGGACCATCCCACGGCAGCCATGTCCGCCCAGGGCCTGACCCACGCCATCGGCTCGGAACGGTTCCCGGCGCCCCAGGGCACGCTCATGGCGACACTCATCAAGGGCCTGCTGTCCCACAACCTGGACTGGCAGTTCGTGCTGGCGGGCGTGTTCTTCGCCGTGACCATGGAGCTCTGCGAAGTGCGATCGCTGGCTTTTGCAGTGGGCGCCTACCTGCCCTTGAGCACGACCCTGCCGATCTTCATCGGTGGCGTGATCCGCTGGATCGCGGAGAAGAAGAACGGCGCGAAGGTCGAGGGTGCCGAGGAGGAACTGGGTCCTGGCAACCTGTTCGCCACGGGTCTGGTCGCCGGTGGTGCGCTGGCAGGCGTGCTGGTCGCCATCCTTGCCGCCAGCAGCGACAAGCTGCCCAGCGTGAAGACCTTCCTTTCGTTTGTGGATCAGGAAGGAAGGCTGGTGCGCTACTTGAGCCAGGGAGGTTATGAGCTGCTGGGAGTCGGGTTCTTCCTGTTGATGGGCGCGTTCCTGTTCCGCACCGCCACCAAGAACGGCGGGAAGGTCGAGGGCTGAGCCCTTACCACCTCCCTTAAACCCGGCAGTTCCACCTCCGGGCATCCGACCAGCTATCCTGGTGCCCCGGAGGCGTTGTCCATGGCCAGGCAGGTGCAGGAGGAGGGCCAGGTCCTCACCCGCAAGCGCGCGAAAGTGCATGATCCCGGGATGTGGAAGGTGCTGCTCCACAACGACGACTACACCACCCAGGAATTCGTGGTGTACCTCCTGAAGACCATCTTCCGGAAAGCCGAAGCCGAGGCTACGGCCATCATGCTGGCGGTGCACCGCGCTGGTGTGGGGGTGGCGGGCGTCTACACCCGCGATGTGGCGGAGTCCCGGGCCGAGCGGGGCCGCCAGTTGGCAGAACGCGAGGGCTTCCCTCTGCTCCTCACGGTCGAGGAACAGGATGGCTGACGCGCCGCAGATCAGTCCCGAGTTGAACCAGGGCTTCCAGCGGGCCTTCGACCTGGCCAAGAGTCGCCGCCATGAGGATGTGGCGCTGGAACACCTGCTGCTGGTCCTGCTCGACGACGTGCATGCCGCTCGGGTTCTGAGGGGCTGTGGCGTGAAGCTGGACGGCCTGCGCGCCGACCTGGAGTCCGTACTTGGGCGGGTCTTCGAGACCGTGCCCGAGGGCGAGGCCTTCCAGCCTCACAGCACCCTTGGTTTCGTTCGGGTGGTGGAACGGACCCTGCTCCACGCCTTCAGCTCCGGCAAGCGGAGCGTGCAGGGTGGTGAGCTGCTGCCCGCCTTCCTGGAAGAGGAAGCCAGCCATGCCCGGGAGCTTCTGACCAGCCACGGCGTCAAGCGGCTGGCCCTGCTGAAGGTGCTGAGCCACGGACCCACTGTGCCCAAGGCGGCTGCAAAGCAACAGGTCGAGACCGAGGAAGGGGAATCTGTCAGCGTGGCCGAGAACCCGCTGGAAATTTATGCCACGGATCTGGTGGCCCGGGCGGCCGCGGGTCGGCTGGATCCCCTGGTGGGTCGCGAAGCCGAGCTTACCCGCATGGCCCAGGTGCTGTGCCGCCGCCGCAAGAACAACCCCCTGCTGGTGGGCGAGCCTGGGGTCGGCAAGACCGCCATCGTCGAGGGCTTGGCCCGCCGCATCCATGAAGGCGCGGTCCCTGAACCGCTCAAGGCCGTGCGGATCTTCTCCCTGGATCTGGGTGCGCTGCTCGCTGGCAGCCGCTACCGGGGCGACTTCGAGGAGCGCTTGAAGGCGGTCCTCAAGGCCCTGGGCGAGCAGCCGGGAGCCATCCTCTTCGTCGATGAGATGCATACCCTGGTCGGCGCGGGCGCCACCAGCGGTGGGGCCATGGACGCGGCCAACCTGTTGAAGCCGGCACTGGCGTCGGGCGACCTCCGCTGCATCGGCGCCACCACCTTCCAGGACCTGAAGGGCTCCCTGGATCGGGATCGTGCCCTCTCCCGCCGCTTCCAGGTGGTGGAGGTAAACGAGCCCTCCATCGAGGATGCCCTCGGCATCCTGCAGGGCCTGAAAGCTGCCTATGAAAAGCACCATGGCGTGTTGTACTCCACCGAGGCCCTGGAGGCCGCCGTGCGCCTGGCGTTCAAGCACCTGCCGGACCGGAAGCTGCCGGATAGCGCGCTTGATGTGGTGGACGAGGCTGGCGCGGCGCAGAAGCTGCTGCCCAAGAAATCCCGCGTGAAACGGATCGGCTCGGCGGAAATCGAGGCTGTGGTGGCCCGCATGGCGAGGGTGCCCGTGGCCACTGTCAGCGCGGATGACCGCGAGGCCCTTGCCTCGCTCGAAGCGACGCTTCGAGCGCAGATCTTTGGTCAGGACCAGGCCTGCGAAACCGTAGCGAGCGCCATCAAGCTCGCCCGGTCGGGACTGCGCGATCCGCTTAAGCCCATGGGCTGCTTCCTTTTCGCGGGTCCCACCGGCGTGGGCAAGACCGAACTCTCGAAGCAGCTGGCCAAGGCCCTGGGCATCGCCTTCCTGCGCTTCGACATGAGCGAATACCAGGAGAAGCACGCCGTGGCCCGGCTCATCGGGGCGCCGCCCGGATATGTGGGCTACGAAGAGGGCGGCCTGCTCACCGATGCCATCCGCAAGCAGCCCCACGCGGTCCTGCTGCTCGATGAACTGGAGAAGGCCCACCCGGATCTCTTCGGCGTGCTGCTGCAGGTCCTGGACCATGCTTCGCTCACGGACAGCCATGGCCGCAGCGCCGACTTCCGCCACACGGTGATCGTGATGACCACCAATGCGGGGGCCCGGGAGCTGTCGGCCCGGCAGGTGGGTTTCGCCGAGGCCGGGGCCCGCAAATCCGCCACCGGGGCCATCGAGAAGGCCTTCAGCCCGGAGTTCCGCAACCGCCTCGATGCCATCCTCCAGTTCGCACCCCTGGGTCGCGCGGAGATGGAACGGGTGGCGGACAAGCACCTCCGTGAGCTGGAAACCCAGTTGGGCGAGAAGGGCGTCACCCTCATCTGCACGCTCGAGGCCCGTGCCTGGCTTGCCGAGAAAGGCTACGACCCGGCCTTCGGCGCGCGGCCCATGGCCCGCCTCATCGAACGGGAGCTGCGGCGTCCTCTGGCGGAGGCTTTGCTCTTCGGGCCCCTGGCTCAGGGCGGCCAGGCTCGGGTGGACCTCAAGGATGGCCAGCTGTGCCTGTCTTTCGGCTGACGGAAGCCCTGGTCTTTCCGGACCCGGAGCTGGCGGAAAACGGACTGCTGGCCATCGGCGGTGACCTCAGCGTGGCCAGGCTCCTGTTGGCCTACCGCAGCGGCATCTTCCCCTGGTTTGGCGAGGAGGATCCCCTGCTTTGGTGGTCGCCGCCGGAGCGGGCCCTGCTCAGGCCAGGGCACCTGCACCTGTCCGAACGGACTCGGCGGCACCTGCGGCAGAGCCGTTTCGAGATCCGTCTCGACACCGCCTTTGCCGCGGTCATCGACCACTGCTCCCAGGTGCCCCGGCCCGGGCAGGACGGCACCTGGATCACCCGGGGGATGCGCGACGCTTACGTGGCCCTGCACCGGGCGGGCCACGCCCACAGCGTCGAGGCTTGGCGGGACGGCGAGCTCAGGGGAGGCCTGTATGGCGTCTCCCTGGGCGGCGCCTTTTTCGGGGAGAGCATGTTCAGCCTCGAAGCGGAGGCCAGCCGCGCGGCCCTGGCGGCCCTGGACGCGCGCCTTGCCGCCTGGGGATTCACCATGCTGGATGGGCAGCTGCCCCACGCAGGGTTGGCCGGATACGGATTCCAGGTCGTGGCACGGAGCCAGTTTCTGGCGGAACTGGCTGGGGCGCTTCGCGCCAAAGGGCAGGAAGGAACCTGGTCAGAACGATAGGGGATCCGGTCGCGGCACGGCTATCATGCACTTAGGCAAAACCCGAGGGCTCCCATGTTGACGATCTCGGAATCGCGAATTTCCCCGCGACATACCATCGCGCTGGTGATGGCCGGCGGGCGCGGCAGGCGCCTGATGGAACTCACGGACTACTACTCCAAGCCAGGCCTCGATTTCGGCGGCAAGTACCGCATCATCGACTTCACCCTGTCGAACTGCGTGAATTCCGGGTTCCGCCGGATCATGGTGCTCACCCAGTACAACTCGCACAAGCTGCTCGAGCACCTCCAGTTCGGCTGGACCTTCCTGCCGGACAAGCTGAACGAGTTCGTCCACGTGCTCCCGGCCCAGCAGAGCTTCGACAAGAACGCCTGGTACAGCGGCACGGCGGACGCGGTCTACCAGAACCTCAGCAGCATCCAGTCGGCCAATCCCAAGAACGTTCTGATCCTCGCCGGCGACCACATCTACCGGATGGATTACAAGGCGTTCCTCCAGGATCATCTCGACCATGAGGCAGACATGTCCATCGCCTGTCTCGAGGTGGCTCGTGACGGCGCCCGGGAATTTGGGATCGCGCAGGTGGATGCTGACGACCGCATCATCGACTTCGTAGAAAAACCCGATGATCCACCAGCCATACCCGGGAAGCCAGACCGGGCTTTCGCCTCGATGGGCATTTACATGTTCAAGGCGGAGTCCCTCTACCGGGCACTCATCCGGGATGCCGAGGACCCGAATTCCGGTCACGACTTCGGCAAGGACGTCATCCCAAAGCTGGTGCAGGAGTCCAGGGTCTTCGCCCACCGCTTCGAGAGCAGCTGCATCCCGAACCCAGGTCACCCTGATCCCTACTGGCGGGACGTGGGAACGGTGGATTCCTACTGGGAAGCCAACATGGACCTCACCAACGTGCTGCCTGCCCTGAATCTCTACGACGAGTCCTGGCCCATCACCACGCACCAGATGCAGCTGCCGCCGGCAAAATTCGTCCATGCGGGCGAAATGCGCAACGGCGTCGCCCTTTCCAGCCTGGTATCCGGCGCCTGTGTCATCTCTGGTGCCCATGTGCACCATTCCTTGCTCTCGAGCCGGGTCTTTGTGCACTCCCATGCCCGCCTCGACGGGGTCATGGTGCTCCCGGACTGTGACATCGGTCGCCACGCCCGCCTCCGCCGCTGCATCCTGGGCCGGGATTGCCGGATCCCGGAGGGACTTGTCGTCGGGGAGGATCCCGAGGAGGACGCCCGCCGCTTCCGCCGCACCGCTGGAGGAGTCACCCTTGTCACCCAGCGCATGCTGAGCCACATGGAGCCCTAGGTTTTGAGCGTCCTGTTTGTCGGGTCCGAACTGTTCCCCTATGTCAAGACTGGTGGCCTGGGTGACGTGATGGCAGCCCTGCCCAGGGCCATCCGCGCCCAGGGCGTCGATGTGCGACTCCTGGTGCCGGCCTATCCGTCCATCCACTCGGCGGTCGATATTCTCGGCGAAGCGGCCTCCTTTCCGGACCTGATGGGGGGCGGTCCGGCTCGGATCCTCCGGGCTGAGGCCCCGGGGCTGCCCCTTTACCTGCTCGACCAGCCCACCTTTTTCGACCGCCCTGGAGGGCCCTACGGCCACCCGGAGGATCTCGCCACGCGCTTTGCCGCGCTGGCCTGGGCCGCGGCCCACCTGGGCCGGGTCGGAGATGTCGATGGCTGGAGACCCGACGTGCTGCACGGCCACGACTGGCAGACCGGACTCATGCCAGCCTATGTTGCCTATGGTGATGGCCCCCGCCCGGCCACGGTGATGACCATCCACAACATCGCCTTCCAGGGACGGTTTCAGGCTTCGATCTTGGGCGACCTCTGGCTTCCGCGGCACGCCTTAACGCCTGAAGGCGTCGAGTTTCACGGCGATATCTGTTTCCTCAAGGCCGGACTGAAGCTTGCCGACCGTCTCACCACGGTAAGTCCCACCTACGCCCAGGAGATCCAGCATGCCGGAGGGCATGGTCTCGAAGGCCTGCTGGCGCATCGGAAGGAAAGCCTGTACGGGATCATCAATGGGATCGATAAGGCCGTGTGGAACCCGGCGAAGGACCCGAACCTCGTCAGCCGCTACGATCTGAAGCATCCTGGCCGCCGCTTGCCGAACCGCCCCGATTTCCAGCGCAGGATGGGGCTGCACGAGGACCCGAATGCACCACTCTTCGCGGCTGTGAGCCGCCTGGACCCCCTCAAGGGGCTCGACCTGGTGCTGGATAACGTGGACCACCTGGTGTCCAGCGGAGCCCAGTTGGCCGTGCTTGGGACCGGGGATCCCCACGCCGAGGGTGCCTTCCTCCAGGCGGCCCAGCGCCACCCGGGCCGGGTCGCCGTGTTCATCGGTTATGACGAGGCCCTCGCCCACCGGGTCTTCTCGGCGGCCGATGTGTTCCTGGTCCCCTCGCGCCAGGAACCCTGCGGACTGACGCAGCTCTATGCCCAGGCCTACGGGGTCCTGCCCCTGGTGCGGCGCACCGGCGGATTGGCCGATACAGTCGTGGGCGTTTCCCCAGAGACTCTCGCGGATGGCACCGCCACGGGCTTCACTTTCGATACGGCCAATGGCCTGGCTCTGGGCGATGCCATCAACAGGGCGCTGGCCCTGTTCCGGGATCCGCCCGCCTGGCGTCGGGTCCAGCGCCGCGGCATGGCCAGGGATTTCGGCTGGGAAGGCCCCGCGCGGGCCTACCTCGATATGTATGGGACCATTCCAGCAAAGGGAGTCTGAGATGGACATCCGCTCGCACTGGCAGGCCATCGCGTCGCATCCCATGGGAGGTTGGCGGACCGTGACCGAACCGGCCCTGCCCACCCTTGACCCTGACCGGCGCCTGCTCTGGTGCGGCATCGGCGGTTCGCTGCTCCCCTCCGAGACCCTGGTCCGCGCCTTTGGGGATGATCGGGTCTTCCGGAACTGGGTGCCCCTGGCTTCGCCCGAACCGGTGGCCGATTTCCATCTCCAGTCAGGCGACCAGCTGGTCTTCGCCTCCAAGAGCGGCAAGACCCTGGAACTCTGGACCTGGATCGCCCGCTTGCGGGCTCAGCCTGGGTTCGCGAACCTGGCCGCACCCATCCTCATCACCCAGGACGACGCCAATCCACTCGCCACCTGGGGCCGGGCGAATGACTGCCTCATCCTGCCGATTCCGGTGGAGGTGGGCGGCCGGTTTTCCGCCTTCACACCCATCGGCACCCTGCCCCTGGCCTGGATGGGCCGCAGTGCCCAGGCCTTCCTGCAGGGTGGGCGCGAGGTCATCACCGAGGTCGAGGCGGGCCGGGGGCCCTGGCGGGACCGGATCGCCGCCACGGTGGCGCTGCTCCTGGATGCACACCAGCGCGGCATCACCGAATGGGTGTTCATGCCCTATGCCATGCGGCTGGACAACCTGTCCGCCTGGTGGGTCCAACTCATCGCGGAGTCCCTCGGGAAAGTGGCGAAGGATGGCATCCGCAAAGGCTTCACGCCCATCCGCGCCGTGGGGCCGGTGGATCAGCACAGCCAGTTGCAGCGCTGGATGGCGGGCCCCAGGAACCTCGGTGTGATCGTGATGACGGTGGATGGCACCCCTGCCCCTGAAAAACTGGATCCGCCGCCGGGCTCTCCCTACCCGGGCTTGGCCTTGCTCCAGGGCGCCGACATCCTCCGCGCCCAGGCGGTGGGCTCGGCCGATGCCCTGGAGGCGGCGGGTGTGCCCGTGCTGCGCTGGTCCATGCCCAGGCTGGACGAGCGGGAATTGGGGGCGTTCATGATGGCCTGGCAGGCCATTGTGGGGATTCTCGGCATGGCCCTGGAGCTGGATCCCTTCGACCAACCCGAGGTGGAGGACGGGAAGAAACGCACCTTCAAACGGCTGGGTTTGGGCTAGGTCCAGGTTAATTCCGGACAGCGCCTCAGAAGCCGGTGATGAGGCTCTTATCCCGTTCCAGGGCTTCGAGGGCAGTCGCCCGGTGCCTCTGGTAGGTCGCGTCATCGAGTTTCAGGATGTCCATGGCCTCCCAGGTTGCCCCGACCAGGGCCTCCGGGCTGCCGACGCCGATCTGGAGGTCGATGGCGACCTGGTTCCCGAGGGCCACGAGGGCCACCAGGCGCTGGGTCTCCTTGGGCGCCTGGATGGGGTCATGGTGCCAGCGCGCGGCTGCCTCGATGCCCTCGGTCAGGTTCCAGGAGCCAAGCAGTGCCTCGCCGACCATGGCGTGGTCGAACCCGAAGGTCTCGAGTTCCAGGGAGGGCCCTTCCCCTCCCTGTTCGTGGACATGGCGGAGCAGGGTGTCATAGGCTTCGGGGAATTTCAGGGTCAGGACGATCTTCCCAATGTCATGCATCAGGCCCGCCATGAACGTCTCCTCCGTGAAGGCATAGTGCATGGCCCTGCTGAAGGCGCTGCCCAGGATGGCGGTCGCCAGGGCGTGCTCCCACAGGATGCGCTCCTGATTGCCAGCGGGACCTCGGCTGAAGAGGTTCTTGACGCTGGAGGCGATCACGACACTCCGGGAGGTGGAGAAGCCCAGCGTCATGATCGCTTCAGGGAGCGTGGCGACCTCTCTCATCCGGCCGAACATGGCCGAATTGGAGACCTTCAGGAGCTGCGCGGAAAGCGCCTGGTCCGTGCGGATCAGGCGCTGAAGTTCCTCAGACGAGGTATCCGAATCCACCGAGATCTGGATGGCCCGGGTGGCCACCTTCGGCAGGGGCGGGAGGTCGCCGAGGTTCTTAATCACTTCCTGCGGGGTCATAGACATGGCAACACCCCTTGGCATGGCTTCATTCCAACTCATCATCTCCCAGAGGCAAGGACATGAAGTCGGTCATCGCTGGAGCCATCTCCTCAGGTCATGGCCAGCTGGAACAGGTGCGCCGCGCTGGCGGCCAGGTTTTCCATGAGGTCGACGGCTTCGGCCGGGAGCAGGCCGGGCCGGGGATCATTGCATTGGATCAGGCCGTAGGTTACAGCGTCCCGCCGGATCGGGAACAGACCTACGGTTTCGTAGCCGGCAGCATTGCACCGGTTGCGCGTGTCCCCCAGGCACTCGGGTTCGAGGTGCGAGGCCAGGAGATTGCTGGTGGAAGCTGTGATGAAGCTGCCCCGGTTCGTGAAGAAGGTCTGCTGAGGGTCGACCTGACCTGAAATCACCCGGCCGCACAGACAGGCCAGGATCGGCTGCCGGTAACTGTCCCTGAGCAGGCGGCCGTGTTCATCCGTCGCGCAGAGATCATCCTCGATGGCCAGGAAGCGTTCCGGGAAGCCTAGGTTGGCCGCATAGGGAAAGCCCGGTCCATCCTTCAGGCGTATGGCCACGGCCTCGCACCCGGAGAGGTGCTGAGCGAGAACTACCAACTGGCGGGCAATGGCCTTGGGATCTGCCAGGGCGTTGGCCATCCGGATCAGATCGAGAAAAGCTCGGCGCTCAAGATTCAGGCCGCTGGCGTCAGGTGTGCTCCGAGCCTGTCCGGTCATGATGTTGGCTCCCACACCTAAATATCGTTCTTCTGACTAGCCAGTGTAAGAAATCATTGAGAATTATGGGTTCTTCGTCGGTCTAGTGGCCTGACCTCCTCGCCGGGGCCCGGCGAGGAGGTCAGGGCGGTGGCATCTGGCAGCTGCTGCCGACGGCGGCGGGCAGGTAGAGGTGGTTGGCATAATCCTGCAGCATGCGGTCCGCGTTGAATCGCCAAGCCAGGGTGCGGATGGACTGCTTCATACGGTCCACCCAGCAGCGGGGGACGCCGACGGAGTTGCGGTTCTCGTAATACATGGGCACGACCTCCTCCTCCAGCAGGCGGAAGAGATCCTCGGCGTCGCGCTCGTCCTGGATGGCCTGGTTCGCGTGAATCTCCCCGGTGCCGATGGCGAAGCCGTTCTGGCCGTTGTAGGCCTCGGCCCACCAGCCATCCCGGACGGAGATGTGCAGGCCGCCGTTGAGCACTACTTTCATGCCGCTGGTGCCGCAGGCTTCGAGGGGACGCTGGGGGTTGTTGAGCCAGGCATCGATGCCCTGATAGAGCAGACGGCCTACGCGGATGTTGTAGTTCTCGATGAAGACGATGCGGTGCCGGAACCGGGGGTCCTCAAGGAGTTTCACCACCTTCTGGATAAGGCCCTTGCCCGTGTGGTCGGCCGGATGCGCCCGGCCCGAGAAGACGAGGTTGACGGGTCGCTCCGGGTGGTTGACCAGGCGGTCCAGGCGGTCCAGGTCCGTGAAGAGCAGATCCGGCCGCTTGTAAGGCACGAAGCGGCGGGCGAAGCCGATGGTGAGGGCATCCGGATCCAGGGGCGCCGGATCGATCTCGGGCAGGCCCAGGCGGGCCCGGGTGTGGGCGCTGCGCTCGCGGATGAAGCGGATGGTGCGGGCCTTCAGAACCTGTTTGGTCTCCCAGAGTTCCGCCGACGAGACGTCCACGATCTTCGTCCAGGTGTCGGGTCGCGTCAGCGCCCCCTGGTAGGCCACGCCCAGGTGCGATTCGTACAGGTGGTTCATCTCGGTCGCCAGCCAGGTGGGTAGATGGACCCCGTTGGTGACATGGCCGATGGGGACGGCCTCCTCCCGCAGGCCTGGGTAGAGGTGGTTCCACATCTTCCGGGAGACCACGCCGTGGAGGGCCGAGACGCCGTTGGCGCGCCGGGAGAGCTTGAGGGCCAGCACGGTGGGCATGAAGGCAGAGCCGTGGTCGTGGGGGTTCACGCGTCCCAGCCCCATGACCTCGTCGAGGGGCAGCTTCAGCCCCTCAGCCAGGGGCCGCAGGTGCTCGGCCGCCAGGCCAGCGGGGAAGCGGTCGTGGCCTGCGTCTACGGGGGTGTGCGTGGTGAACACCGTGGCGGCCGCGACCTCCTGGAGGGCCAGGTGGGGGTCCATCCCATCGGCCTGGATGCGGTGGCGGGCCCGTTCGAGCAGGGCGAAGGCGGAGTGGCCCTCGTTGAGGTGGAACACGCTGGCGTTGACGCCGAGCGCGCGCAGGGCCCGGGCGCCGCCCACGCCCAGCAGCAGTTCCTGCTCGATGCGCATGCGCTGGTCCCCGCCGTAGAGGCGGGCGGCGAGGGCCACATCCTTGGGATCGTTCTGCTTGACGCGGGTATCCAGGAGGATGAGGCGGATGCGTCCAACCTTCACTTCCAGGACGGCGGCATGCGCGACTCTTCCCGGCAGTTCGACGGAGACCTGGATGGGGTCGCCATAGCGATCCAATGACGGCACCAGCGGCAGATCCGCGATGTCAAAAGGCTCCACTACGTCCTGCTGCCAGAACTCCTCGTTCAGCACCTGGGAGGTGTAGCCCTCGTGATAGAGCAAGCCCACGCCCACCAGGGGAACGCCCAGATCCGAAGCGGCCTTCAGGTGGTCACCCGCCAGGATGCCCAATCCGCCTGAGTAGATGGGCAGGGATTCGTGGATGCCGAATTCCATGCAGAAGTAGGCAACGGGCCGTGATCCCAGGGCACCGGCGTGGGTGAGCCCCCAGGTGGTGACGGGCGTGAGGTACTCCTGCAACTGGCGCAGGGCCCGGTCCACCCGGGCCGGAATGTCCACGTCGGCGGCACGCTGATCGAGTTGGTCCGGCTCAATCTGCTTCAGCACGGACATGGGGTTCTGGTGGGCCTTGTGGTACAGCTCCAGGTCCAGGTCGCGGAAGATCGTGCGCACCTCGGGTTTCCAGGTCCACCAGAGGTTCTGGGTGAGCTTCTGCAATTTGGGAATGAGCTTGTTCATGGCGGTCCTGGGTTTTACGGGTGGGTCGGTGGTTCAGGTTTCAGGAAGAGAGCGGCAAGCGGCGGGAGGATGAGGTTCAAGGACTGGGGGAAGCCATGGGCAGGAACCGGCTCTGTCTCGATCCGGCCCGTATTGCCCTGGTTCCGTCCCCCGTAGTAGGTGGAATCCGTGTTCAGTAGTTCGGCGTATGTCCCGGCTGAGGGCACCCCGATGCGGTAGCCTCGCTGCGGCCGCGCCGTGAAGTTGAAGGCGATGGCCATGAAGTCCCGGGAATCCGAAGCCCTGCGCAGCAGCGTGAGGACGCTGTTGAAGCGGTCACCGCAATCGATCCAGGAGAACCCGCCGTGCTGGCAATCTCCCTCGTACAAAGCTGGATGGCGCCGGTAGAGTCCGTTGAGGTCGCGGATCAGGTCGTGGATGCCCTTGTGGTCGGGCTGATTGAGGAGGCCCCAGTCCAGCGCCGTGTCATGGTTCCATTCCTTCCCCTGGGCAAATTCGCCGCCCATGAAGAGCAGCTTCTTGCCGCCGTGGGCGAAGAGCCAGGCGTAGAGCAGGCGCAGGTTCGCCATACGCTCCCAGGGTTCGCCGGGCATGCGGCCATAGAGACTGCGCTTGCCGTGGACCACCTCGTCATGGGACAGCGGCAGCACATAGTTCTCGGAGTCGTGGTAGAGCATGGAGAAGGTGATGTCGTCGTGGTGGTGGGGTCGGGCCATCATCCCTTCGCCCAGGTAGCGCAGGGTGTCGTGCATCCAGCCCATGTCCCACTTGAAGCCGAAACCGAGGCCGCCCTTGTCCGTGGGCCGCGACACGCCGGGCCAGGAGGTGGATTCCTCCGCCACGGTGAAGGTGTCCGGGAACTGGGCGTAGACCGTTTCGTTGAGGCGGCGGAGGAAGGCCACGGCCTCAAGGTTCTCCCGGCCGCCATGGCGGTTGGGAATCCACTGGCCCGCCTCGCGGCTGTAGTCCAGGTAGAGCATGGAGGCCACGGCATCCACCCGCAGCCCGTCCACGTGGAACTGATCGAGCCAGAACAGGGCGTTGGAGATGAGGTAGTTCTGGACCTCCGCGCGGCCGTAGTTGTAGATCAGGGTGCCCCAGTCCATGTGGCGCCCCTGGCGGGGATCCGCGTGCTCGTAGAGGTGGGTGCCGTCGAAGCTGGCCAGGCCGTGGGCGTCTTCGGGGAAGTGGGCGGGCACCCAGTCGAGGATGACCCCCAGCCCGGCCTGATGCAGGGTGTCCACGAAGGCCTTGAAGTCCTCGGGCCCGCCGAAGCGGCTGGTGGGGGCGAACAGGCCCAGGGGCTGATAGCCCCAGGAGGGATCGTAGGGATGTTCGGTTACCGGCAGCAGCTGGACGTGGGTGAAGCCCAGCCAGCTGGAATAGGGCGCCAGGTCCGCGGCGATCTCCTGGTAGCTCATGAAGGAGCCGTCCGGACGCCGTCGCCACGATCCCAGGTGCAACTCGTAGATGCTGAGCGGAGCCGCATGAGCCTTCCTGTGCCGACGGGCTTCCATCCAGGCACCGTCGCCCCAGGCATGGGGTCTCAGACCGTGGATGACCGAGGCCGTTCCGGGGGCGCGTTCGCAGCGGAAGGCGTAGGGGTCGGCCTTGAGGGGCAGGAGGTTGCCGGTCGGGCCATGGATCTCAAATTTGTAGAACATGCCCGCGACCAGCCCCGGAACAAAGGTCTCCCAGAAGCCATTGGGGCCGATCTGGGTTAGCGGATGAGCCCGACCGTCCCAGCCGTTGAAGTCCCCCACCACGCTCACGGACCTGGCATTGGGCGCCCAGACCGCGAAGCTCACTCCGGCCACGCCGGCCACGCTCCGAGGATGGGCCCCCAGCTTTTCATAGGCCCGCAGATGGGTGCCTTCGCCCAGCAGGTGTAAATCCAGGTCGCCTAAGGTGGTGGCGAGGCGAGGTGGTTCCATGGATCATTCTAAGCTGCGAGGGCCCTTCGCAGGTCGATGGATTCACGGGTTCAGTGTCTTCCAGACCCGAAGCGCCTCGCTGACGCTCCAAGCCTGGGCATCGCAGCCCCGGGCAATATGGGGGGCATCGCCATCGAGGATTTCCGGCAGCTGACCGAGGCAGCCCGTGTCCAGAAGGGGGGCCACTGAGCTGAGCCAGGCCCGGGCCGTGGCGCGAGCGGCGGGATCCCCGTCCCAGGCCAGGTCCAGGGCCTCGCAAAGCAGGGGCAGCAGCCAGACCCAGGCTGTGCCGTTGTGGTAGGCAGGCTTGCGGCGGGTGTCCTCGTCGCCGGCATAGCTGCCTTGGTAGGGACGCACCGGATCGTTGAGCAGGCCGCCCCAGGGGGCAGGAATGGCCAGCGGCACTGCGACGGGCAGGGGCGCCAGGCTCCGCAATCCCCCTGGCACCAGCAGGTGGCGGGCGCAGGCGGCTACCGCCCGGCGGGCGCGATCGCTGGCCACGAGACCGAGGGTCACGAGGAAAAGCTGGTTGGGGCGAAGGTGATCGGCCGGCACGGCCTCTTTCGCCGTCACACCAGGGGCGGCCAGCAGGACATCTGCGAACCAACCCTGCTCCTCCAGCCAGAAGGCCTCGAGGGAGGCCTCGGCAAGGGCGGCGGTGGCTGACCAGGGCTCCGCGTCACTGGGTGCAGAGAGGCGGTCCAGCAGGCGCAGCAGGCGGATCCACAGGGCCTGGATCTCGACCGGGTAGCCTTCCCGCGGCGTGCCCATGGGGTATCGGGTGTCCATCCAGGTGAAGTGCGCCGGGCTCCAGAGCAGGCCTGAGGCCGGGTCCATCCGCACGCCATTGCGGGCCCCGAGTCGCAGGTTCTCACCCAGGGACGTCAGCACCTCGAGCACCGAGCGGCTCCCCCCCGCCAAGGCATGCGTCGTCTGGGATCCAGCGTTGGCCGCCGCGAAGAAGAAGGTCGAACCCAGGCGCTCCCCGGCCTCCTCGCAGGCCACGGCCAGCCAGAGGGGGGCATCGGAAGTATCCCGGTCCCCGGTGTGATCGGCGCCCAGCATGTTCGGCAGGGTGCCGGAGTCTTCCAGGGCCGCGAAGGTGCGCAGGATGAGCGCTGCTTCCTCCGCCTGCCCGGAGGCCAGGAGCCCCCGGCAGACGATGAGCGTGTCTCTGCCCCAGTCCAGGAACCAGGGGTAGCCCGCGATGACCGTCAGTCCGTCGTCGCGGCGGGCGAGAAAAGCCTGCAGCGCCTTCCGGAGACACCCGGGTACATCAGGGGTTCCGGCCGGCTCGGAGGTAACGTATTCCTCCGGGAGGCGCTCCTCTGCGCTGACCACCATGCGGATTCCAGATGCCGGTGGCAGGGGCAGGTCGAACCAGCCCGGACTCCAGGCATCCCCCGAGTCCGTCAACCCCCGGGAGCCCTCGATGGGATGCTGGATGTTCCGGGTGGCCTCGGGCTTCGGGTGATAGGCGCCGGCTGTCACCCAGGCCTCTAACTGGCGCCCCTGGGCAGGAGCGAAACGGAAACCAGGGCGATCCTCCAAGCGGGTGGTGGCGGCTTGGAAATGCTTTTCCGTGCCTCCATCCAGGCGGGTCTCCCCGTGGAAGGAGCGGTCCTCCAGATCGAGCCGAACCGTGAGCCTCACATTAAGCCGCGAGGGCAGATCAGTCTCTTCCCCGGCGTTGGCGGGGCGGGACCAGCGCAGCTCCACGGCATTCTGGTCCGCGGGCATGTGCGCCTCGAGGCAAAGCTCCACCCGCCTCCCGTCCCCTGCGCTGGCCTGGAAAGTCCAGCGGGCGGGGGGGCCTGCGTTCAGGTGGATGAGGTTGTGACCATCCAGGGGGGTGATGAAGCCATCGGCATTCACCCAGGCCCGCACCCGCTTGGCCAGCACATGGCGGTCCGAAGGAGCCGTCGGGTGGAGGTTCGCCGCCAACAGGCAGTCGTACTTGGAGGCGATGCCGCCTAGATCAGCCTGCAACCTCGCCATGCCGCCGCGTCCGTTGGTGAGCAGGATCAGGCCATGGGGTCCGGGACTGGACGGCTCAGGCTGGCCGGACAGGAATCGAACGACCGCCTGGACGTCCCGGGCTTCCTGCGCATGGCGTTGGAGCGTGAGGGAGGCATCGCCCCTTCGCTCTAAGCAGGGCGGGATGGCCGCGATGAAGCCATCATCCGCGGGTGTGCTTCGCAAATGCAGATCGGCCTGGTCCGCACCACGCAGCGTGGCCGAGAAGGGGGCTGCATCCTTCAGCAGCAGCCAGTGGCCTGGGGCTACCAGACTCACCCGGCGAACGTCCTCGACCTGCCAGATCGTCACCTGGGGGAAGGCTGGATCCGCCAAGGCGGCATCCAGGGCGGCCAGCAAGTCGTGTCGAAGGAGGTCCCCATCCACGTGGCACAGGGCCGCGAGGAAGGCCTCGGGATTCCGGGCGGCGCGAGCAGCCAGGCCCTGCCAGTCGCCGGGACCGATCGCTTCCGCCGGGTGGACTGCGGCCAGAGATTGCAGGGCCCAGGCAGACTGGGCGCGGGCCCGCCGGTAGGCTTCTCCGGCCAGGCCCAGGGGGGTGGGGTGAGCCGCCAGGCAGTAGCTCCCACCCGGCGGGAGGAGCAGCTCATACCCGCCGCCCACCAGGCCTTCCCCGGCCGGCATCGCCTGGCCGAGCAGGTCCAGCGGGGAAGCACCCAGGGAAAGCCATTCGGTAAGAGTGAGCTGGCAGGGCTGCGCCTTCTCGGCATCGAGATTAACCAGCACAAGCACGTCATCAAGGCCTTCTGCTGAGGTCCGGCGGAGGGCCAGCACCGGCGCATCGTCACCACTGATGCGGCGCACATCGGCACCATCGAAGAAGCAGGGGTGATCCGAGAGCAGGCGATTCAGCGCCGCCAGGTCATCGATCAGGTTCGGTTCAGCCCCCCAGGCGAGATCCCTGGCCTCGTGCACGTCCACCTTCTCGGTGGCCAGCCACTCCACGCCCGCCGTGAAGCCGAAGCCACCACTCTGGCCCACCAGGGCGCAGAGGCGGTTGCGCAGGCGGGACCAGTCGGCGCCGCGTCCTGCGAGGCGCAGGTTGTCATGGGTCTCACTGTAGTGGACCAGGAGGCCGGTCCGTTCGCCCTGTTGAATGCAGTGATCCAGGTAGTGGGCGACTTCGATCGGATGGTAATTCTGGAACAGCTCGGAATACGCCCAGTGCATGCCACCCCGGGTCAGCAGGGCCTCGGTGGCTTCCCAGGCGCCACCAAGGCCCTCGAGCAGGAAGATGGCCTCGGGGTAACACCGGTGGACCTTGGCAGTGATGTATTGCCAGGCGGGCAGGGGCACCATGTAGCCGGCATCGCAGCGGAAGCCGTCCACTCCCCGCCCGCACCAGACGAGCAGTGCCCGCGCCACGGTGTCCCAAAGGGCCGGGCTGCCCTGGTCCAGTTCCACCAGGTCCGCCCAGGTATTGCCCCAGGCGCCGGGACTGTGGAAGGTGCCGTCCGGATTGCGGCGGAACCATTCCGGCCGATGTTCCAGGAGGCGCGAGCCCCAGCCCGTGTGGTTGACCAGGATGTCCAGGATGACCTGCCCGCCCCGCTGATGGACGGCAGCTGTCAGTTCCTGGAACTGCTCCTCCGCCGTGGTCCGCCGGTCGAACTCCACCAGGGCCGGGTCGATGGCGGTCAGGTCCAGCTGGGCGTAGGGGCTGCCAAAGCGGCCCATGCGGGCGTAGGTGGTGGGCACGGGGCCCACGGGAAGCAGGTGCAGGATGCGGCAGCCCAGCCGCTCCAGGATGTGGGGCACGGCCGCCGTGAGGTCCCGCAGCCGCCCGGATGGGGGAATGACGGAATAGTCGGCGCTGTCCAGGGCCTGGATGGCCTCGCTGAGCTCGGGCTTCTGGTGGCGCGCCGCATCACCGAACATGCGGGGAAAGGCGCAGTAGATCGTATTGGCCGTGCGCAGGCGGTCGGGATGGATGGACAGGTAGAGGTTCTCCCCTTCCGGCCAGTGCTGGAACCCCTCCGGATCCACGCAGTAGGCCTTGGCACCGAAGGATCCGGACTCGGTCAGGGCCAGATCCAGACCCCAGCCCGCTTCCGTCTCATCCAGCGGAATGTCCCGCCAGGAGGAGCCTGCCGGATCCCGGGAACCCTCTCCCAGGAGGGCCAGAGTCTCGGTTCGCATCCGCGCGCCGCGGGTGAGGTTGGTCCTCAAATAGCCCCGCCAGCCTGCGCTTCCCGGTGCCGGGTGCGCCAGGGCGAAGAGCACCCGATCCCCCACGAAGCGGAGCAGCCGGGTGCCTGGGGGCGGGGTCATGTTTGGGAGAGGCATGGGGGCGCTTCAACTTAGAAAGAAGCGGATTGGGACTGCCTACTCGATCAGCCGCCCTTGTCCCATGCGGATGATGGCGGGCACGTGCAGGTCGTCGGCCACGCCGGGCAACTCACCGCTGGGGGTGGGGGCCTGGGGTAGCAGCCGGGTGGGGGTGGGCCCATGTTCTCCGGCGGCCACTTCACCGTAGACCCTTCCACTCACCACGTTGGCGGGCAGGGGCTGGGCCTGGAGGGGGGCGGAGGCGTAAGCATGGGGAAGCGCACTATCAGGGGCACTGCCCAGGTGGAGGCTGATGCGGCGCTCCTCCAGCAGGCGATCTTCCTGGTCAAAGCCACTGGCCAACACCGTGACCAGCACGCGGTCTTCCATGCCCTCGCCTTCCACGGTGCAGGCCTTGATGTCGGGCCGGCCGTCGTAATGATCCTGGAGGTAGTTCATGGCCGTCTCGATGGCGGAGGCCTCCATGACCTCCCAGTCGGCGGTGATGGACACCATGACATTGGCCGCGGCGCCGGACTGGGCCCGTTCCAGCAGGGGGCAGGCCAGGGCCTTCCGGAGGGCGTCCATGACGGCCTCTTCCCCGCGGCCCGCGCCGGTGCCGATGAGGGCTTCGCCGCCGTTGCGCAGGACCGCCTCGACATCGGCGAAATCGCCATTGATGATGCCGGGCTTGAGGATGAGATCCGCGATGCCGCGTACCCCCTGGATGAGCACGCCGTCAGCCACGCGGAAGGCCTCCTTCATGGTGACGCGGGCATCGCAGACGTTCTTGAGGCGCTCATTGCTGACGACGATGACCGTGTCAGCCGTGTCGCGCAGGTTGCTCAGACCAGCCAGGGCCAGATCGCCCTTCTTGCGACCCTCCCAGGCGAAGGGGGTGATCACCACCGCCACCGTGAGCGCGCCCAGTTCCCTGGCGTAGCTGGCCAGGACGGGGGCTGCGCCGGTCCCGGTCCCGCCGCCCATGCCCGCGGTGATGAAGATCATGTCAGCGCCCTGCAGAGCTGCCAGCACTTCCTCACGGCTTTCCTCCGCGGCCACGGCGCCGCGCTCGGCGTTGCCGCCCGCGCCCAGGCCACGGCTGCTCTGGGGCCCCAGGGGCAGCTTCAGGTGGGCCTTGCTATGGGCGAGGCTCTGCTGGTCGGTGTTCATGGCGATGAACTGCACGCCGGTGACGCCGCAGTCGATCATGCGGTTGATGGCGTTGCAGCCCGCTCCGCCCACGCCGAGCACCTTGATGTTGGCGCCGGGCAGGCCGTGCGGGCAGGGAAGGAAGGGGGTCTCGGTCATCGGGGCTCCCGAAGGGGTCATTTCTGGAGGGATCATGACTAGAACATTTTCCTGATTTTGCTGAGGAGTGTTTCACCCCGGTCAGTCTTGCCGCGGGTTTCGTTCATGTCGCGCGACAGGGCCTTGACGACGCCCAGTGCGTTCACGAAGAAGGGGTTGCCCGTGGCCTGGGGCAGGCCGACCACGCCCTGGATGCGGCCCAGCACCACGCGGGGCCTTCCCAGGAGGGTCTGGGCGAGGATGGGCAGGTGGGTGAGCAGCGCGCCGCCGCCCACTAAGTGCACTCCGCCGTGAATCTCGTGCATGACCCCGGTGCGACCCATCTCGGCGAGGACCAGGTTCAGCAGTTCCGCGGCCCGGGCCTGCAGCACCTCGGCGATCTCGCGCCGGGAGACCTGACGGCCCTCCTCCTCGAGCTCGACGGATTCTTCAACCGGCACATGGCTGGGGAGCACGGTGCCGAAGCGCATCTTGATGCGTTCGGAGGCTGCGATCCCGCCCAGGTGCTTGGTGATTTCGAGGTCGCGGGTGAAGTGCGCGCCGCCGATGGGCAGGACGGCGGAATGAAAGAGGGTGCCGTGCAGGAAGATACCGAGGTGGGTGAGCTGCTCGCCGATATCCACCACCACCGCACCATTTTCGCGATCTTCGCGGGTCAGGATGGCCTCGGCGCTGGCCAGCGGCGAGTACATCAGTTCAGAGCCATGCAGTCCGGCATTCTTCAAGGCGAGCTGGATGTTCATGATCACCGGGCTGGGCGCCACGATGATGCGGACTTCGGCCTCCAGCGTTTCGCCGAACATGCCCACCGGGTTGCGAATGTCGCGCTGGCCCTTGATGTGGAAGATCTGCGGGATGCGGTGGAGGACCAGCTCTTCTTTGGCCAACTTGCAGCTGTTGGTGGCCTGTTCCAGAACGCGGTCGCGGTCGGCGGCGGTGATGATCTTGTCGCTGCTCGAGATGGTGATGGAATCGCGAAGATTTTCGCCCTTGAACTGGATGCCGTCCACGGCCACGCGGATGCCGTCCACCTTGGCCTGGCCCGCGGTGTTCATGGCCTCTTCCACCGCCTTGACGATGGCGCGAGTGCTGAGGTCCATGTCCGTGATCTGGCCCTGGGTCATGCCGCCCTGGGGCGAGGCCTGACCGGTGCCGGTCACGTTGAGCGTCCCGTCTTCCTCCTGAACGGCGACCACCGCCACTACTTTGCTTGCACCGAGGTCGAGGCCCAGGAGAACGGCACGTTGAGGCATGTACATCCTTTTCCTTGCTCTAGGTATATACCAGTTCTCTTCGAAAAATCGAGGATTCCCGGTGCAGAAAGACGTTGGATTCTCATCGTGAGTCTCAGTGCGGCGGCTTGGCCGGTGCAGGGGCATCCTCAGGTTCACCCACGGCCACCTCGTCATCCCACCGGAGGTCCACGTAGCGGAGTCGGGCGAGATCCGGTCGCTGAGAGAGGCGATCCACGAAGAGCCCCTGGAAATTGGGCACGTTTTTGGTTACATCCTGGCGGGAAAGGAAGATCGGCGCAGGAAAACCCTCGATATAGGCCACTGGCCCTTTCGGGCTATCACGCAGCTCGGTGATTCGATCATAAAAACCAGCCTGCTTTTCGCGGAGCGTCCGCGCAGCGCTCACGAGACGGGCCAGTCCCTGATTTGTCTGACTGGCCGGATCAACCACGACGGGAATGGGATTTAAGTTGGCCTGATTGACGCGATCGAGCAGGATCCCATCGTCTGAGACCAAAAACACGCCGTTGGAACGGACGAGCCAGAGCACCGGATGCCGCTCCTCGATGGCGAGGCTGAGCCGGTCTGGCGGATCCTTGCGGATCTGGAGCCCCCGCACCCAGCGCTTGGCCTCGATCCGCGACCGCAGTTCCTCCGCATCCACCCAGAAGAGCGGCTTGCCCAGCACCAGCTGTTCGGTCAGCTTCTGGATCTCGGCCTGCCGCTCGCCCCGGCAGCCGCTGACATTCACCTGCTCGATGACCAGCTTCTGGAGCCCGAGATAACGGGTGCCCAGTTCCATGAGGCCCCAGCCCGCGCCCCCCAGGATCGCGAGCGTGATGCCGGCCCGGGCCCAGGGAAACCAGGGCCGCCTGGGGCGGGTGCGGGGCAGCATGGACATGTCTGTATGAGTCCTCAGTCTTCAGGTATCAGTCTTCAGTCTAATCCGGGCGCCCTTCGTGGGCGCCTTTCCCTGCAAAACTTGGCGGCCATTGCCGCCAAGTCACTGAAGACTGAAGACTGAAGACTGAAAACTTTCATGCCAGATTTCCACTTCGGGCACGAGCGCCACGCCATGGATCTCGAGGACCTTCAAGCGGACCCTTTCCATCAATTCGGCGAATTCACTGGCCGTAGCCTTGCCGCGGTTGACCAGGAAGTTGGCGTGCTCTGGGCTTACCTCGGCATCGCCGATGCGGAGGCCCTTCAGGCCCGCCTGGTCGATCAGCCGACCGGCGCTCTGGCCTGGCGGGTTCTTGAAGATGCAGCCGGCATTGCGCTTCGACAGCGGCTGGCTGGTGCCGCGCTTCTCCCGGTACTCGGCTACCTGGGCCTGGATCCGGGCCGGATCGCCCGGCACAAGGTCCGCCGTGGCGGCAAGGATAACTCGGCCGGTGGTGAGGAAGCTCCACCGGTAGCTGAATTCCCCCGGTTCCGGCGCCTTCTCCACCAGATCGCCTTCGGGCGTGAGGAAACGGAACCGAACCAGCACGTCGATCCATTCGCGGCCGTAGGCCCCGGCGTTCATGCGGATGGCGCCACCCAGGGTGCCGGGGATGCCGCTGGCGAATTCCAGACCCGACAAGCCCGCTGCCGCCGCGGCTTCGGCCAGGGCGATGTGGCCGTGGCTGGCGGGAGCGGTGAAGCGGTTCCCTTCGCGGTAGACGACCTTCGGCAGGGCCAACCTGAGGACCGGTGTCTCCAAGTCGCCCAACACCACCAGGTTGGAGCCGCCCCCGAGCACGCGCCAGGGCAGCCCCTCGCGGGAGCAGGCGCGTACGAAGGACTGCGCCTCGCCTTCGGTCGTGGGCTCGAAAAGCCAGTGGCAGAGGCCGCCCACGCCCAGCGTCGTCAGGCGGGCAAAGGACACGTCCCGGCGGTGTGGGACCTTCAGCAGGTCATCAGGAAGTCTGCGGCTCACGAAGCTGCGGCTACCGGCTTCTCCTTAGCCGGGATAAAGGTCATGGCCCGTTCGGCTAAGGAGGCGATGGTGAGGGATGGGTTCACGCCGATGTTGGCGGAGATGGCTGAGCCGTCGATGACATACAGTCCCTCATAACCGAACAACCGGTGCCGGTGATCGATGGCGCCCGTCGCTGCTGAATCGCCCATGGACGCCCCCCCCAGGATGTGCGCCGTGGTGGGGATGCCGAGCAGGGTTTCGGTGAGCAGGCTGGTGGGATAGCCGTCGATGTGGCGGGCGACTCTCTCCGCCAGGTCCGTGGCCTCGGGCGTCCAGGCCTTGGCCGGGGGCCCGTCGCCAGGTTCCGTGACCGCCCAGCGGGTGAAGCCCGTGCGCCAGCTCCGGCCCAGGCGCATGCGGATGTGCCCGTCCACCGTCTGCATGTAGAGCAGGATCATCGTGTACTTGGCCCAGTCCGGCACCAGGAAGGTCCGGAGCGTCCGGATGGGTTGGCGAATCAGCATGCCGAGGGCGTTGCCGAAGCGCTGGCCCAAGGTGTCGCCAGGGGCGGCGGGCATCATGAGGGGGCGGAAGACCCCGGCACCCGCCGAGTAGCGCACCGGCTCGATGTGGGAGTGCTCGTCCGTATGCAGGATGGAACCGATCGCGATGCCCTGGGACAGGTCCTTGTCGCGCCGCTGGGTGACGACTCCCAGCAGGACTTCCGAATTGGTGCGCACGAAATCGCCCAGGCGGTCCGAAAGGGCAGGAAGGCCTGAGGAATCTGCCTTGAGCTTCAGCAGCAGGGGCACGGTGCCGAGCACGCCCCCGGCGAAGATGACCTGTTTCGCGCGGTAGATCTTCCGGGTGTTCAGGGCGGCCATCGCCCAGGTGCCCTGGCGGGCCTCGACCTCGTAGCCCCCGGAGGCCGCGGGCCTCACCCAGGTCACTTCAGTATCGGCTTGGATCTGGAGCCCCCGCTTCTCCGCGAGGTAGAGATAGTTGCGGTCCAGGGTGTTCTTCGCACCGTGGTTGCAGCCCAGCATGCAGCCGCCGCACAGCGTGCAGCCCGTGCGCTCGGGGCCCTCGCCGCCAAAGAAGGGATCCGGCGCCGCCTCGCCCTGCTTCCCGAAATAGACCGCCACATTGGTCTGCTCGAAGGCGTCACCTCGTCCGATTTCTTTGCCTACCTCGCGCAGGACCTCATCTGGATAGGTCAGGCTGGGATTCTTCGTGGCCCCCAGCATCCTCAGGACGGTCTGATAGTGGGGAGCCAACTCGACCTTCCAGCGGGCCAGGTGGGCCCAGGATGGGGCCTCGAAGAAGGGATCCTTCGGCACCGGCAGGGTGTTGGCGTAAACCAGAGAGCCGCCGCCGACCCCCACGCCGGAGAGGGCCGTGACGTGGCCCAGGAAGGTCATCTTGAAGAGGCCGCGGAAGCCCACCTGGGGCAGCCAGAAGAAGCGCTTCATGTTCCAGTTGGTCTTGGGGAAGTCCCCGGCGCGGAGGCGTCGCCCCTTTTCGAGCACCAGCACCTTGTAGCCCTTTTCCGTGAGCCGCAGGGCGCTGACGCTGCCCCCAAAACCGGATCCGATGATGATGAAATCCCATTCCATAGCGAGGCTCCTAGGAGGTGGCTAGGCTGAAGGCATGCGCTGGCTCGCGATTGATCATGGCACGAAGAAGATCGGCCTCGCCTTTTCGGACGAGCTCGAAATCCTCGCCTCCCCCTTCGAGGTGTGGCCACAGGAGCATGAAACAACCCTTGGGCGCCTTGTGCGCCTATGCCGGGAGGAAGGCGTGCAGGCTTTGGCCATCGGCCTACCCCGCCATAAGGATGGCGCCGAAAGTGCCACGGCGCCATCGGCTCGTGCCTTTGGCGAGGCCCTGGCCGAGCGCACCGGACTGCCTGTCCGTTTCGTGAACGAGCACCTCAGCAGCGCCGAGGCGGAGCGTCTCCTGCGGGAGCGGGGCGTCAAGCCCGAAAAGCGGAAGCTGCTGCTCGACGCCGCCGCGGCGGCTGTGATCCTGGGCGAGCTGCTGGAGGATCGGCGTGCGAAGGGCACTCCGGTATCCAGCCCGGACTGAATACTCGTCACGCCTTTTCAAGCGTGATGGCGAGGCCCTGGCCCACGCCGACACACAGGCTGACCAGAGCATGGTTGGCGCCGCCACGCTGAAGGTTCAGGGCCGCGTGGAGACAGAGCCTCGCGCCGCTGGCCCCGAGAGGATGACCGAGGGCGATGGCGCCGCCGTGGGGGTTCACCTGGGGAGCGTCATCGGGAAGGCCAAGCTCCCGGAGGCAGGCCAGCACCTGGGCGGCGAAGGCTTCGTTGATCTCGATGTGATCGAAGGAGGAGAGGCTGAGCCCCTCGCGGGCCAGCAGTTTCCTGATGGCCGGGACAGGGCCCACCCCCATGGTGCGGGGGGGTACGCCGGCGCTGGCCATGCCGCCGAGTCGGGCGATGGGTTCGAGCCGGTACTGTCGGACGGCGGCTTCGGAGGCCAGCAGCAGCGCGCAGGCTCCATCATTGATGCCCGAGGCATTGCCCGCTGTGATGGTGGTATTGGGACCCAGCAGGGGTTTGAGATTCGCCAACTGCTCCAGGGTGGTGCCAGGGCGCGGGTGTTCGTCCTGGGCCACCGTGCGGACTTCCCGGCCAGCTTTGACCTCGACCGGCAGGATCTCCTCCTGGAGCAGCGTGAGTGAAGACTCGGTCCGGAGCTGACTGCGCAGGGCGTAGGCATCCTGATCCAAGCGGACGATGCCCAGTTCCCGCGCCAGATTCTCTGCCGTCTCCGTGTTGGATTCCGCGCCGTATTGGGCCTTCATCTTCGGGTTCACGAAGCGCCAACCGAGCGTGGTGTCTTCGATCTTCTGGTCTCGGCTCAGGGGGGATGCGGCCTTACCCAGGACGTAGGGCGAGCGTGACATGCCCTCCACGCCACCGGCCATGATCAGCTCCGCATCGCCCAACCGGATGGCCCGGGCCGCCTGCCCGATGGCTTCAAGCCCGGAGGCACAGAGGCGGTTCACGGTCACTCCCGGCACCTCCACGGGAAGTCCGGCGAGCAGCAGGGCCATGCGGGCCACGTCGCGATTGTCCTCTCCGGACTGGTTCGCGCAGCCCAGGATCACTTCGTCCAGGGCGCCCCAATCCACCGTTGGGTGCCGCTTCATCAGGGCCGAAAGGGGCAGGGCGGCAAGGTCGTCGGTCCGGATGCCGGCGAGCACGCCTCCGTAGCGGCCGAAGGGGGTCCGCACGCCAGCGCAGATGAATACGGGACGGGCCATGAGGTTCCTTTCAGATCGCGGGGGAGGTCCAATGGCGCGACAGGGCGTGTTCGATGGAGGTCTGGGCCTCGAGCAGGCCGGGAAGCACCGTCTTGAGCGCGAAGTCGCGGATGCCCGTGCGGGTCTGCATGCCCACGTTGAGGGCGGCCACCACCCGCTGCCCCCGGTCGCGGATGGGAACGGCGATGGAACAGAGGCTGGGCTCCAGTTCCTGCATCACCAGGGCATACCCCTGACTGCGGACCCTGAGCAGCTCGGCCTTCAAGTTCTCCTTGTCGAGGATGGTCCGGGGGGTCAGCGGACGCAGCTCCACCTTTGCGAGCCACTCCTCTAGGGCAGCATCGTCCAGCGCGGCCACGAGCACGCGGCCCATGGAGGCGGCAAAGGCGGGCAGGCGGGCGCCGACGCCTAGGGCGATGGCCATCACCCGCTTCACGGGCACCCGGGCCACGTAGACGATGTCGTGCCCATCCAGCAGGCAGAGGGAGGAGGACTCGCCGAGCCGCACGGAGAGCTGCTCCATCACCGGCATGGCGATCTCTGGGAGGTCGAGGGACGAGAGGAAGGCGAAGCCCAGATCCAGCACGCGGGGGGTCAGGAAGAACTGCCGCCCCCGCGAGCCGATGTAGCCCAGGTGGACGAGGGTCAGGAGGCATCGTCTGGCCACGGCTCGGGACAGCCCGCTGCGCTCCGCCACTTCGGACAAGGTCATGCTGGCATGGGTCTGGTCGAAGGCCCGGATGACTCCCAGGCCCCGGGCGAGGGACTGGATGTAGTCGGGGCTATCCTCGAACCTCGATGCGTAGACGTCCAAAGCCAGGCCTCGAAAAAGAAAATTGACAGGGGGCCACCCTGGGGCTGTAATTAATTCACATTGTGAACAATAATTCGATAATCGCACAACTTCAACTGGATTTTGGATGAACCCGGCTTCATCTTCAGAACGGAGGGATGTCCTGCACAGCTGGTGTGTGCAGGAAGCCTGGAACGCTCCGACCGTCACGGGCGGGCGAGGGGCGCGCTTCTGGGACAGGGACGGCCGCGAATACCTGGACATGAGCAGCCTGGCGGAGTGCTCGAACCTGGGCCATCAGCACCCGGCCGTCATCGCCGCCATTCAGGAGCAGGCCGCCAAGCTCTGCTTCGTCACGGCTGCCTGGGGGGCGGAACCCCGCGCAGAGCTGGCTCGGCTGCTCCTCGATAAGTCCGGTTTCGAGGGAGGGAAGGTCTTCTTCACGCTGGGCGGGGCCGACGCGAACGAGCATGCTGTGAAGTTCGCGCGCCAGGCCACGGGGAAGACGGCAGGGCTCATCGTCGCGCGGGATCGTTCGTACCATGGCGCAAGCTATGCGGCCATGGCCCTCTCGGGAGACGCGAGGACCCAGGCCCAGGCCGACCCGGCTGCCTTCGGTGTGCTCCGCGCCCTCCCGCCCTATGCCTACCGCTGCCCCTTCGGCACGACTTCGGACTTGGCCTGCGGAGCAGCGGCTGCGGCCCAGGTGGCGTGCCTGATCGATGAAGCCCCCGCGCCCGGTGCGGCCGCCGTGCTCATGGAGCCCAATGCCGGTACCAACGGCATCGTGGCGCCCGACAATTACTGGCCTGCCCTGCGGGAGGCCACCCGGCAACGCCGTGTGCTCCTTATCGCCGACGAGGTAATGAGCGGCTTCGGTCGCTGCGGTGAGTGGTTCGCCTGGCAGCGGCACGGCGAGGCAGGGCGGCCCGATCTCATGACCCTGGCCAAGGGCCTCACTGGCGCGCACATTCCCCTGGGCGCGGTGGTCCTGTCCCGGGAAGTGGCCGCGCGGCTCGAGCATGAGATGCTCTGCACGGGCCTCACCTACTGCGGCCACCCGCTGGCCTGCGCAGCCGGCGCGGCGGCCATCCGGGCCTACGAGCAGGAGGATCTGATCGAGCGGTCCAAGGACCTTGGCCGACGGATGTTCGAGCGCCTCAAAGCACTGCAGGCGAAACACCCGGCCATCGGTGACGTGCGGGGAGGGCAGGGCCTCTTTGCGGTGCTCGAATTCGTGAAGGATCGGGCCACCCGCGAACCCCTGGCGCCCTGGCCGGAGTCCCCTGCGGCCCTGCGTGCCCTGGTGGATGCGGCCCGGGCGGCAGGGGTGTCCTTTGCGACCCGGGGGAACCTGCTCCTGCTCGCGCCGCCACTGGTGATCGGGGAAGAGGAACTGAATGACGCGATCGACCTCCTCGATCGCCTGATCGGGAATCAGGTGTTCGCATGACCTTCAAGCTGACCTACTCGACCATGTTCGACCCGCCCGAGGAGATGCACGAGCGGTTCGAAGGCGCCTTGGCCAAGGTCCGTGAGGGACTGGGAGTGTGCCATCCGAACTTCATCGGGGGTCGGAACGTGATGGGGAAAAGCCACACCACCCTGCACTCCCCTGCGGACCAGCGGCAGGTTCTCGGCCATTTCGCCAGAGGCACCGCCGAGGATGCCGCTGCGGCGATGGCGGCCGCGAAGGAGGCGTTCCCAGACTGGCGAGCCACGCCGCCACGGGAACGGATCCGGTTGGTGCGGCGCGTCGGGGAACTGCTCGAGGAGCGGGCCTATGACATCGGGGCCGCCATGGCCCTGGAGGTCGGGAAGAACCGGATGGAGGCCTTGGGGGAGGCCCAGGAGACCGCGGACTTCTTTTCCGGCTATGCCAGGGAGTACGAGGTCAGGGGCTTCTACGAACTCAACAATCCGGATGATCCCCTCGTCGGCTTCCGTTCCCACAACCGGAGCGTGCTGAAGCCCTATGGGCCCTGGGTCGTGATCGCTCCGTTCAACTTCCCCCTGGCCCTTGCCGGCGGGCCCACGGCGGCCGCCCTGGTGACCGGCAACACCGTGGTGTTGAAAGGCGCTTCCGTCACGCCCTGGTCGGGTCGGCTGTTGGCGGACTGCATCCAGGACGCCGGGCTCCCGCCCGGGGTCTTCAACTACGTGATGGGCAGCGGGGAGGTGGTGGGCGAGGCCCTGATCCAGCACTCCGATCGGGCGGGCATCACGTTCACTGGGTCCCAGCAGGTGGGCATGCGGATCGTCCGGCTGATGGCGGCCGGTGAATACCCCCGGCCCTGCATCGCGGAGATGGGCGGGAAAAATCCCTGCATCGTCACCGCGAAGGGCGACCTGCAGCGGGCAGCCACGGGCATCATCCGCTCGGCCTTCGGGATGGGGGGCCAGAAGTGTTCGGCCCTGTCCCGGGTGTATGTGGAAGAGGCCGTCGCCGAGGATCTCATCGCCAGCCTCCGGGAGAGGATCCGCGCCATTAAGGTGGGGGACCCATGCCGTCGCGAGAACTGGCTGGGTCCGGTGATCACCCAGGCAGCGGTCCGGGAGTTCGAAGCCTACTGCGAGCGCCTGAAGTCCGGGGGCGCCCGGATCCTGGAAGGCGGCGGACGCCTGCTCGATGGGGCCCTGGTCCGCGGCCATTTCGTGGCGCCGACCCTGGCGGAAGCACCCGCCGAGCACCCGCTGTTCCGGGAGGAGATGTTCCTTCCCATCCTCATGGTTTGCCGCGTGAAGGATCTGGACGAAGCCCTGCGCCATTCGAATGACGTGGCCCTGGGACTGACGGCCGGTTTCTACGGCGACGACCAGGAGATGAAGACCTTCCTTGAGCGGATCGAGGCCGGCGTGCTCTACCTGAACCGGCCCCAGGGGGCGACCACGGGGGCCTGGCCCGGCTACCAGGCCTTCGGGGGCTGGAAGGGGTCGGGTTCCACGGGGAAGGCCATCGGGTCGGCCTACTACCTGCCCCAGTACCTGCGCGAGCAGTCCCACACCTGGGTGGAATGACCATGTTCCTGACCCTGAAGGAAGCCATTGCCCAGCACATCGAGGACGGCCAGATCCTCGCGCTGGAGGGGTTCACCCACCTGATCCCCTTCGCCGCCGGCCACGAGATCATCCGCCAGGGCCGGAAGCACCTGCATCTCGTCCGCATGACGCCGGACCTCATCTACGACCAGATGATCGGCTCGGGCTGCGCCCGGGCCCTCACCTTCTCGTGGGGGGGGAATCCGGGCGTGGGCTCCCTGCATCGTTTACGCGATGCGGTGGAGAAGGACTGGCCCCTGCCCCTTGAGATCCACGAGCACAGCCATGCGGGCATGGCGGTGGCCTACACGGCGGGAGCCTCTCACCTGCCCTTTGGCATGCTCCGCGGCTACCTCGGGACGGACCTCGCGGCCGTGAACTCGCAGATCCAGACGGTCACCTGTCCCTACACCGGGGAGCGGCTCGCCACGGTGCCGGCTCTGCATCCCGACGTCACCATCCTGCACGCCCAGAAGGCGGACCGGCGAGGTAACGTGCTCCTGCAGGGCATCGTGGGCGCGGGCAAGGAGGCGGCCATGGCGGCCCGGAAGCTCCTGGTCACGGTGGAGGAGGTGGTGGACGACCTGGGGGCGGCGCCCAACGCCGTGATCCTGCCCCACTGGGTGGTGACCGCCCTCGCCCACGTCCCCTGGGGCGCGTACCCCTCCTACGCCCAGGGCTGCTACGAGCGGGACAACGCCTTCTACCTGGCCTGGGACGTGATCGCGCGGGACCGGGCGACGTTCAAGGAGTGGATGGAGACCCACGTGCTGGGGACCAGGGACCACGAGGCATTCCTCAGGTCCCTTGCGCGCGCCGCGGCGGGGGTGCCATGACCGCCCCCTGGACCCCGGACGAGATGATGACGGTCGCAGCGGCGCGGTTGCTCTGGGACCGCTGCGTCTGCTTCGTCGGTATCGGCCTGCCTTCGGCGGCGGCCAATCTCGCCAGGCAGACCCAGGCGCCGGACCTTGTCCTGATCTACGAATCCGGCACCCTCGAATCGAAACCCTCGGTGCTGCCCCTCTCCATCGGGGATGGCGAACTCGCCTCCACCGCCACTTCGGTCATCCCCCTCCCGGAGATCTTTTCGTACTGGCTCCAGAGCGGGCGCATCGACGTGGGCTTCCTGAGCGCCGCCCAGATCGACCGCTTTGGCAACCTGAACAGCACCACCATCGGGCCCTACGCCCGCCCCAGGACCAGGCTCCCGGGGGCGGGCGGGGCGCCGGAGATCGCCACCCATGCCCGGCAGACCTTCGTGGTCCTCAAGCAGTCCGCGAGGACCTTCGTGCCCCACCTGGATTTCTGTAGCAGCGCCGGGTTTCTCACCGGCAGCGGCGCCCGGGCCAGGTCCGGCGCACCCGGGAAAGGGCCCCAGGTGGTGATCACGGATCTGGGCATGATGAAGCCCGCCGCCGACACGGAAGAACTCGAACTCGTGGCCGTGTTCGAGGGCGTCACCGCCGAGCAGGTTCGGCAGGCCACGGGTTGGGACCTGCGCGTGGCCGACCGGCTCGAGCAGGTGGCGCCGCCCACCGCCGACGAACTCCGGATCCTGCGGGACCTCCACGCCCGCACCCGGGCCGCCCATGAACGGCCCATCGAACTTCCATTTTAAGGAACGGCCATGAAGTCAGCCCACCTCCACACCGAACTGCCGGGCCCCAAGGCCAGGCTTTTGCTGGATCGCGATGTGAAGGTGGTATCCCCTTCCTACCCCCGCGACTATCCCTTCGTCATGTCCCACGGCCGGGGCGCGGAGGCCTGGGACGTCGACGGCAACCGGTTCCTGGACTTCGCCGCGGGCATCGCCGTGTGCAGCACGGGCCACTGCCATCCGGCGGTGGTCAAGGCGGTCCAGGAGGCGGCGGAGAAGTTCCTCCACATCTCCTCGGACTACTGGCATGAAGGCCAGACCCTGCTGGCGGAGCGGATGAATCAGCTCGCACCGATGGGCGAACCGGTCATGAGCTTCTTCTCCCAGAGCGGCACAGAGAGTGTCGAAGGAGCCTTGAAGTTGGCCCGTTTCGTCACGGGGCGGTCGCGCTTCATCGGCTTCCTGGGCGGCTTCCACGGCCGGACCATGGGCTCACTGGCCTTCACGTCCAGCAAGTACACCCAGCAGAAGGGGTTCTTCCCGACCATGCCCGGAGTCACCCACGTGCCCTATCCCAATGCCTACCGGCCGCTGCTGGCGGGCAAGGACCAGGGGCAGGCGGTCCTCAGCTACATCGAGGACATCCTGTTTCAGAGCAACGTGCCGGCCTCCGAAGTCGCCGCCATCCTCATCGAGCCCATCCAGGGCGAGGGCGGCTATCTGGTCCCCCCGGACGGCTTCCTCCAGGGACTGCGCGACCTCTGCGACCGCCACGGCATCCTGCTCATCTTCGACGAGGTGCAGTCCGGAATCGGCCGGACCGGCCGCATGTTCGCCTGCGAACACTGGGGGGTGCAACCCGACATCATGACCCTGGCGAAGGGGCTCGGATCGGGGCTGCCCATCGGCATGATCGTGGCCAAGAAGCGGCTCATGGAGAAGTGGACCCGCGGGGCCCACGGCAACACCTACGGAGGCAACCCCCTCTGCTGCGCGGCGGCCCTGGCCACCCTGGACCTCGTCGAGCAGGAATATCAGGCGAACGCCGCGACGATGGGGGACTACTTCCTCCAGCGCCTGGCAACCCTCCAAGCGACTTCGGATGTCATCGGGGAGGTCCGCGGCAAGGGATTGATGATCGGCCTGGAACTGGTGGAGTCGAAGGTCTCCAAGGTCCCCGCCAGGGCGCTCTGCGACGCGGTCATCCACCGGGCCTTCCAGAACGGCCTGCTCCTGCTCTCCTGCGGGGTCAGCACCGTGCGGTTCATGCCCCCGCTCATGGTGGACCAGGCGGCCATCGACGAGGCCCTCGTCATTCTCCAGGCCAGCCTGCAGGAAGCCAGCGAAGCCACTCGGGTGCACGCTACAGCCGGGAACCCGCCTTGAGGACCCTGGCTTCCGATGGCCGCCCACGCGTGGCCGACCTGCATGAGGCCTATGACCGGCTGGAGCAGGCCGGTTGGGCGAAGACCCAGGTGGCCGAGCAGGTCCTGGCCTCCGGGGCGGTGCTCCCCATCTGCGCCTATACCAGTGGACCGCAAGCTGGACGGGTGGTCATCGCCGGCATTCACGGCCGCGAGCCTGCCGGAGCCATTGCCCTTGCCCAGTATGTGGATCGGCTCATCCAGCTGGGCGCCACGCGTTCGATCCTCCTCCTGCCGCTGCTCAACCCCTGGGGCTACCACCGCCACCAGCGGTATGGCCCCAGCGGCCAGAGCGTGTCCGACAGCGACCACTGGCTGGGACGCGCTGCTGAGGCTGCCTGCCCCGAAGCCAAGGCCATCACGGCCTATGTGATGGAGCAGGTCGATCTGGCGCCCTGCGCGGCGGTGCTGGACCTCCACGAAGACCCGGTCTACGAGGCTCCCGGCTATCACTTCGAAGGCAGGGGATCCTATCTCTATGCCACCGGCACCGGGGCCGCCAGCCACCCCGTCACGCGCCGGGTGGCGGCCTATCTCGGGAACAGCCCGATCCCACTGGTGATGAACGGGGTCACGCGGTTTGGCGAGACCCTGAATCAGGGCATGATCGTGGATTCCGAAGACGGTTCCATCGACGAGCTGCTGGCCAGGAAAAGGGGATGCACCCCGGTGATCACCACCGAACTGGTGCTGAAGGAGGAAAGCGATCCGCACCTGGCCGTCCGGGTTGCGGTCTACTTGGGCCTGCTGGACGTCTTTTTCGAGGATTGAGCCCCATGTGCACCACCATCGTCGTCGGGAAGAACCGCAGCGCCACCGGATCGGTGCTGGTGGCCCACAGCGAGGAACTGGGCCGCAATGCCGCCCACAAAGTGGCAGTGAGTCCAGCCTTCGACGCGCGTGCAGACCCCTGCATCCGGCTTCACTCGGGCGGGGAACTCCCCCGCTCCGGGCGCTGTGCCCGGTATCTCTGCACCAAGGTGTTCTCCAAGAGCCACTACCCCGGCGAGCACACCTCCGGCGTGAACGAACATGGCGTGGCCGTGGCCAACAACATGGCCCTGATGCGCGGCATCCCCGAAGCGCGGGCCTATGACGTGGTTCCCGGCGGGGTGATCTGGACCGAGTTCATGCAGGCGGTCCTCGAATCCGCCCGCAGCGCCCGGGAGGGGGTCGCCCTGGTGGGACAGCTGTGCAGCCGCTACGGGCTGAGTTGCGATTCCGGCACCATGATCACCGTTGCGGATCCGGACGAGGCCTGGTGGATCGAGTTGGCCCGGGACGGACAGTGGGTGGCCCAGCGCATCGGCCCCAACGAGGTGGCGGTCCGGGCCAACTGTTACCGGATCGGCGCGGTGGACTTCGAGGACGGTGATGGCGTCATGGCCTCTCCCACCCTCCTATCCCACGCTGAGAGCCGCGGCTGGTGCAGCCCTGGGGAGGCCTTCGAGTTCGCTCGCGCCTACGGGGACCCCGCGAACCAGGGCGACGCCTACAACCTGGACCGGCACGCCATGCTGGAGGCCCGGTTTGCGGGCAAGGCCAGGCTCAGTGCCGCCGATCTGATGGAAGCCCTCCGGGACGTCTACGAAGGCACGGAACTCTACCTGACCCGGCCCGACGGCTCACCTTTCCGCACGCCCGTGCGCACCATCGCCCGCATGAACACCGAGGCCAGCACGGTGATCGAACTTCGCGCCCAATTGCCAGCCGGCATGGGCCACCGCCTGTGGGCTAGCCTGTCCACCTCCCTCACCGGCACCTATGTCCCGTTCCACCTGGGCATCGCGAGCATCGAATCCCACTACGCCACGGCGGGTCCCGACTACGACCCCACCTCTGCCTACTGGCTGTTCACGGAGCTCGCCAAGCTGGCGGACTACGGCTATACCCGGTGCATCGGCGAAATCCGGGACACCTGGACCGCCTTCGAGAAGGAGACCTTCGCCAGCCTCGAAGAGGCCGAGACAAAGGCGCTGGGCCTTCCCACGGCGGAGGCCCTGGCCCTGCTGGATGCCTTCGACCAGTCGCGCGCCGCCGAGGCGATCCGGACCCTCGAACGCCTGCTCGTCCGCGTCAAGACGCTGGTCTACCACGAAGCCTTCTGATCCATCGAGGAACCATGAGCGTCTACCGCCAGCGTCTGATCGACTTCATGAGCAACATCAACCCCCTGGTGGTGGTGTTCCTCATGTCGGTGGTCTTCGCCCTGCTCACCTACGTCATCCCCGGCGGAGAGTTCGAGCGCCACACCGTGCAGGTCATGGGTCAGGCCCGGGAGACCGTGGTGCCGGGGTCCTTTCACGCTGCGCGGTCCCACCCGCAGGGGTTCGTGCAGCTGTGGACGGTCTTCATGCGCGGGGCCCTGGAGGGTGCCGAGCGGTCCTTCCTCATCATGATCTCCGCCGGTGCCATCACCGCCATCATCGCCACGGGCGCCATCAACGCGGGCATCCAGCTGCTCATCCGGCGGACCGGGAACCTGGGCATGGGCTTCATCCCCGTGATGGTGTTCGCGACCGGCCTCTGCAGCGCCACCTTCGGCATGTACGAGGAGGCCATTCCCTTCATCCTCATCATCGCCCCGCTGCTCCTGTCCATGGGTTTCGACTCCATGATCGGCGTCTTCATCATGTACTGGAGCATTGCGGTGGGGTTCGCCTGCGGCATCACCAACCCCTACAACGTGGGGATCTCGCAGGCTATCGCCAACGTCCCGCTCTACTCCGGCATCGGCTTCCGCATCGTCTGCTTCCTGGTCTTCATGACGGTCACCAGCCTGGTGATCATGCGCTACGCCCGCCAGCTGAAGAAGGACCCGACGCGCTCTCTCTCCTTCGAGGAGGACAAAGTGAACCGGGCCAAGGAGCATGTCGATCCGGCCGCCCGCGAGACGTTCGAGATGACCCCCCGCCGCGCCTTGGCCCTGATGCTCACTTTGGCCGGCTTCATCATCCTCATGGTCGGGCTGATGAAGCACGGGTGGGGCTTCCGGGAGATCGGGTCGCTCTACTTCTGGATGGGGATCATCATCCCGGTCACCGGCGGACTGACCCTCTCCGAGATGATCGACCGGAACATCGAGGGCATGCGCAGCGTGGTAATCGCGGTCGTGATGATGAGTGCCGCCCAGATCCTCTACTTCATCCTGAACGACGCCCACATTCTGGACACCATCCTGAACTTCTTCGCGGGCTACATGAACCACCTGCCCCAGTTCGCCATCTCCTACGTGATGTTCGGCATCAGTGCACTCATGGCCGCGCTGCTGGGCAGCGCCTCCGGAACGGCGGCCACCCTGATGCCCATCCTCGCGCCCCTGGCCGACGTGCTGCACTTCTCCAAGCAGATCGTGGTGCGGGCCTTCCAGGTCGCCACGGGCGCCTTCAATTTCTGGATGCCCTGGGATGGCATCGCCTTCACCATCTGCGCCATGGCCGGCGTGAAGTTCTTCCGCTACGTCAAGTACACGGCCAAGTTCGCGATCTTCGTCTACGTGCCGGTCGCGCTCGTGATGCTGCTGGTGTCAGTCCTCATCGGCTATCACTGACAGGAGGCTCCATGTCCAACCCGTCCCGAGTCGGAATCATCCTAGTCACCCTGGGCAGCAGCCTTGCCTGGGGCCAGCAGCCCTCGGCGCCGCAGGTGCCCAGCCCTCCGAAGGCCATTCGCACCTCAGTCACCCCCCGCCTGCCTGGCAACGCCTTGAAGGTCCCACTCTTCCGGCAGGCCACGGGGTATTCCTGCGGGGCGTGCTCCCTGCAGTCGGTCCTCTGCTACTGGCAGGTGTTTTCGGGCCAGGAGAGCCAGCTCTACGCTCGACTGGACACCACGCCCAAGGATGGTACGGCACCCGAAAAGCTGGTGGAGGTGGCCCGGTCCTTCGGCCTGACGGCCCGTATGCAGGAGGGCACCACTCTGGAGGACCTCCGAAAGGCGCTGGCTCAGGGCATCACGATCATCCTGAATCTCCAGGCCTGGCGCGATGCGGTCCCCCAAGCCAAACCCTGGAAAGAGACCTGGGCAGAGGGGCACTACGTGGTGCTGGTGGGCATGGACGATCACCACCTCTATGCCATGGACCCGTCCGTCTCCGGTGCCTACGCCTACCTTCCTAAGGCAGAGTTCCTGGAGCGTTGGCATGACTTCGAGGACCGCACCGGCACGCGCCGTGAATACCATCAGCTGGCCGTGTTCATCCAGGGTGCCAAACCGGCCGGCACTTTCCCCCGTCCCCTGGTGAAGATGGAGTAGGGCTCAGGTGGCCAGCGCCTGCTTGATCCTCTCCGGCGTCATGGGCAGCTGCAGCATCCGGACGCCCACCGCGTCATGGATGGCATTGGCGATCAGGGCGCCCATGACGACGATGGCCGGTTCGCCGCCGCCCTGGGCGGGCAGGGCTGGATTCGGCATGAGAATCGTCTGGATCTCCGGGACCTGGGAGAACCTCGGGATCCGGTAGGTGTCGAAGTTCTCATCCAGGACCTTCCCCGCCTGGAAGCGGACTTCCTCTGAAAGCGCGTAGCCCAACCCCATGGTGATGCAGCCCTCCATCTGCTGGCGAGCTCCGTCAGGATTCACGACCACGCCCATGTCCTGGGCAACGACCACGCGCTTCACCTTCACCTCGCCGGTCTGCCGGTCGACGGCCACCTCGGCCATGGCCGCCACCAGTGTGTCGCGGTGGTCCGCGCAGGCCACGCCGAAGCCCCGGCCGCTCGGACCGGCCTTCGGGGTCCAGCCGAAGGCTTTCGCCGCCGCCTGCAGCACCCCCACCATCCGGGGATTCTTGAGATGGCGGAGCCTGAATTCCAGTGGATCCACCTTGGCCTTGGCAGCCAGGGCATCCATGTGGGCTTCCCGGGCATGGACATTGGTATTGGCGGCGGGTGCGCGCCAGGGCCCGATGCCGAAGGGGTGCAGCCCGGCCGGGTTGCCGCCCATCCAGCCGCCCGAAGAGAGGATCCTCTGGTGGTCAATGTCGTAGACCGTCTCCGCCTCCGCCTCTCCGGCGCAGTAGACGTGGTGCTCCCAGAAGGCGATCCGCCCGCTCTTGTCCAGGCCCGAGCGGATCTTGACGACGGCGGCGGGACGGAACGTGTCCAAGAAGAACTCCTCCTTGCGGCTCCAGGCCACCTGCACGGGACAACCCGCCAGACGGGCCAGGCGGGCGGCTTCCAGCGCCTGGGGGCCGACACCCTTGCCGCCAAAACCGCCACCGAGGAAGGGCGTGATGACCCGGACTTTATCTGGACTCAACCCGAAGGTCTGGGCCAGCTGCCCCTTCAGCATGAAGGGCGCCTGGGTGGACGCCCAGACCGTCAAGCGCCCCTTCTCCCACTGGGCCACGGCAGCGTGGGGCTCCAGGGGGGCGTGGGCCACGTAGCTGTTGAGGTAGGTGGCATCCAGCCGGAACTCTGACTCGGCCTCACCAGTCGGGATGGATCCCCTGGCCACCAGTTCCTCCGCGGGCGGCGCCTCCTTGAGCAGATGGTCGAAGATGGTCCGGTCGTCCAGGGTGGAGGGCGAGGGCTGGAACCTGGCCTTGACGCGGTCCAGGGCCTTCCGGGCGATGTCGGGCCGGAGGTGCAGCACGGCCACCAAGTCGCCGTTCTGGATCACCCGGACCCCTGGGACCTTCTCCGCTTCCGATACATCCGCGGACAGCAGCTTGGCCCCGTGGGCAGGGGAGCGCAGAAGACACGCATGGAGAAGGCCTGGAGGCAGGATGTCGGCGGCGTACTTCGTCCCTCCGGTCACCTTCTGGCGCCCATCCTTGCGGGGCGCGTCCTTGCCTACCACCGTGAACCGAGAGACGGGCTTCACTTTCACATCCTGCAGGTGCCGCTCGATGCGCCGACCCTCGACCAACTCGCCGTAGGACACATGACGGGACAAATCCCCCACTACGGACACCACGCCCGCGTCAACCTGGAGTCGATCCGCGGGGGCGCCCAGCCGCTCTGCGGCCAGGCCCACCAGGACGGCCCTGGCCTCTGCCGCAGCACCTCGCAGTACCGGGCCGAACTGCCAGACGCTCAGGGAGCCCCAAGTGCCCATGTCCCAGGGACAGAGGTCCGTATCGCCCATGAGCATGTCCACCTGGTCCAGGGGGACATCCAGTTCTTCTGCAGCCAGCATGGCCAGGGCGGTCATGCTGCCCTGGCCCATCTCGATCTTGCCCACAAAGCAGCTCACGCGGCCGTCGGGGCCGATCTTGAGGTAGGCGTTGAAGTCCTTCGGATACGAAGGCCGTTGCGGAGCCTTCTCAGGCTCCTGGAGCGCCGCAGACAGCGGAAAAGTGATGAAGAGCCCCACCGCTCCGGTGGCTTTGAGGAAGTCGCGGCGGTCGATCACCGGGCACCTCCCTTCGTTGCGGCAGCTTCCACTGCGGCGAGGATCCTCACATGGGCGCCGCAGCGGCAAAGGTTCCCATCCAGGGCCTCGGCCACCTGTCGCTGGTCTGGTTTCGGGGTCTTCTTCAGGAGGGCATAGGCGCTGAGGATCATGCCCGGCGTGCAGAACCCACACTGGAATGCGTTATGCAACAGGAAGGCCTCCTGCATGGGATGGAGGGCGCCGCTCAGCTCCAGGCCCTCGATGGTCAGCACCGTCCTGCCCGCGACGGACGCCAGGGGCGTAGAGCAGGACCGCACGGCCTCCCCATCCACCAGCACCGTGCAGGCGCCGCACAGCCCCTCGCCGCAACCGATTTTGGTGCCCGTGAGCCCCAGGTCGCTTCTCAGGACGTAAGCCAGCATCCGCGTGCCGTCAGCCTCCACGGACAGCTTGCGACCATTGAGGGTGAAGGAAATGGTCTTGGCCATAGCTGCTCCTTCTGCATCCGTGGCTTCGGCCTGCGCTTTTCGGGGAAGGGAAGGGCGGCCAGAAAGTTCAGTCCATTGTCCTACTGCCCGCAACTTGAGGCGCCTGGAACTTGACCCAGGTGTAGCTCTGGCTCATCGCGGGTCCGAAACCTCTTTCGCAATTGGCGGCGAGAGCCCAGACTCCGTGAATTCCCTTCCCACTTGGAGGTAATCATTCAATGTCCCGTCCTGGCCGCATCCACTCCGAGTTCCGGCGCCGGTTCTTCCGCCTGGCGTGGGGCCTGTCCCTGGTCGTCCTTGCGGCGGGCCAGGGGTCATCCGCCATCCCGCTCGCCCGTCCAGTGGAATTGATGGTTGACGCAACGGACGCCCCTCGGGGACGCTTCCACGCCCGGTTGGTCATCCCGGCCACTCCGGGTCCGCTGACGCTTGCCTACCCTAAGTGGATCCAGGGAGAGCATGGGCCAAGTGGCCCGATCACGCTGATGGCCGGGCTGTCGATCCATGCGCGGGGGGCAGTCGTTCCGTGGCGCCGGGATCCGCTCGACCTGTTCCTCTTCCGCATCGTAGTTCCGGCCGGTGCGGACGCTCTGGTGGTCGAATTCGACTACCTCTCCCCCACGCAGGCCACCGGTGGCGGCTATGGCACGTCCCCCAACGCCACGCCGCACCTGCTGATCGTGGATTGGCACAACCTCGTGCTCTATCCGGCCGCGGCCGCAGCCGGCGAACTTCAGGTCCAGGCCCGCCTCCGCCTGCCCGTGGGCTGGCAGCATGACGGGGCGCTGGAATCCAGGGAGGAGCCGGACGGGACGCTGCTCTATCCTCCGGCGCCGCTGGCCACCCTGCTGGACTCACCAGTGCTCGCGGGGGACCACTTCCGCAGTGAGGTCCTCGAAGCGGGCGACCGGCCCGCCCGCATGAGCATCGCTGCGGACCGGGCTGCATCCCTTGAGATCCCGGCGGACCGGATCGCGACCTACCGCAGGCTTGTGCAGGAGGCGAAGGCCCTCTTCGGGGCTCGCCACTACCGCTCCTACCACTGGCTGGTGGCCCTCGGGGACACGCTGGAGAGCAACGGCCTTGAGCACCACGAGTCGACGGACATCCGGGATCGCATGGGGTTCTTCACCGACGCTGCGGTCCGTCTGACCGAGGAGAGCGTCATCTCCCACGAGTACGTCCATTCCTGGAACGGTAAGCACCGGCGCCCGCTGGGTTTGGCCACCCGCAATCCCCAGCAGACCCTCGACTCGGAGCTCCTGTGGGTCTACGAAGGGATGACGCGCTACCTGGGGGACGTGGTCCTGACGGGCCGGAGCGGTCTGTGGAACCTTGAGGCGAGCCGCGAGCACTTGGCCTGGCGGGCGGCACGGCAGGACCGGGCCCGTCCAGGGCGGAGTTGGCGCCCGCTCGTGGATACTGCGGTCTCCGCCCAGATCCTCTATCCCGCGCCGATGGAATGGACCTCGTCCCTTAGGTCCTGGGCGGACTTCTACGACGAATCGATGCTGGTCTGGCTGGAGGCCGACACGATCATCCGGGAGAAGAGCGGGGGGAACCGCTCCCTGGATGACTTCTGCCAAGTCTTTTTCGGCGGCGCCGATGGCCCCCCCGACCTTCGCCCCTACACCAGGGAGGACGTCGAGGCGGCCCTGGGGAAGGTCACTCCGTTCGACTGGCACGGCTTCTTCCAGACCCGGCTCTATGACGTTCATCCGCAAGCCCCGCTGGGTGGCCTGGCGGACTCCGGTTGGAAGCTCGTTTACGACGACAGGCCCAACGAGTTCCAGCTCGTCCGTTCCGCCTATGACAAGACTCTCGACCATACCCTCGGCATCGGCCTCCTGGTGGACCTGTCGGGACTGGTAAAGGACGTGGTCCTCGATTCGGCGGTGTGGCGGGGCGGGTTGGGTCCCGGAATGAAGGTGGTTGCGGTGAACGGGCGGAAGTTCGCGCCCGAGGTGCTCGAGGAGGAACTGAAGGCGGCGGGGAAGTCGGCGGCGGCGATCGCATTCACCCTTGAGCACGGCGAAGCGGTCAAGATCCTGCGCGTCGACTTCCACGGCGGGGTGCTCTACCCCCACCTCGAGCGCGACCCGTCGCGGCGGGATCTGCTGGCCGCGATCCTCACGCCGCGGGGCAGACCCTGACGGGTATGCCAGAATAGGCGGCCATGGTCGAGATCCGCACGCTCAGCACCGCCACCACAGGCCGCTATCTGGTGGAGCCCGCCGTGTCCGCCTCGGCGGGAGGCAGTTCCCTGTTGGTGGGCTTCCACGGCTACGGGCAGCACGCAGAGCACCTGCTGCAGGACCTGCGCCGCATCCCTGGCGCTGCGGGTTGGACCCTGGTGGCCATCCAGGCCCTTCACCGTTTCTACAGCCCGAAGACCCACGAAGTGGTGGGCTCCTGGATGACGAGCCAGGATCGGGAACTGGCCATTGAGGACAATCTGGCCTACGTGGAGCGCGTGGTTGCCGAGGTGCGCGGCGAACGGGGTAGCGGCAGGCTCGTGTTCGTGGGCTTCTCCCAGGGTGCCGCCATGGCCTGGCGCGCCGCGGCCCGCTGCGGGCCCTGCCAGGGGCTCATCATTCTCGGCGGCGACCTGCCCCGGGATGTAGCCGAGGCCCCCAGCCTCACCCTGCCCCCGTTGTTGATCGGATGCGGTGAGCGGGACACCTTCTATACAGCCCTACAGCTTGAGAAGGACCTCGCCGTCCTGGAATCCCGGGGCCTTTAGCCTGAGGCCATCCGCTTCGACGGCGGCCATGAGTGGAGCCCTGCGTTCCTGGACGCCGCCGGGCATTTCCTGGAAGCGGTTCAGCGTTAGACGCCTTCTCGCACCGGCCTGCGGCGGCCCTACCCCAGCCGCACGGTCCGCATGCAGCGCTCGGCCAGACCGGGGTTGTGGGTGACCAGCAGGGTGGTGGGACGCAGTTCGGCATGGAGGCCGAGCAGGAAGCCGAATACCTCCTCGGCGGTGGCGGGATCGAGGTTGCCGGTGGGTTCGTCCAGCAGCCAGAGGGTGGGTCTGCGCACCAGGGCCCGGGCGAGGCCAGCACGGGCGGCTTCGCCACCGGAGAGTTGTCCCGGTAGGCGCTCGGCGAGGTCGCCGAGGCCCACGGTGGATAGCAACTCGCCGATCCAGGCCTCGGCCTGGGTTGTCACCTCGCCATCGATGAGGAGCGGCATGCGCAGGTTCTCGCGCACGGTGAATTCGGGCAGCAGGTGGGGCTGCTGGAAAGCCAGGCCCACGCGGCGGCGGCGGTAGAGGGCCCGGGCCTCGGCACCCTCGGGAACGGGCTCAGCCCCAACGGAAATGCTGCCGCCTTCCCAGTGATCCAGGCCCGCGACACAGTTCAACAGGGTGGTTTTGCCGACGCCGGACACACCCACGATGGCGCACAGATTTCCGGCTTCGACCTCCAGCGAGAATCCATCGAAGACGGGATGCGCGTTGCCTGGATAGGTCTTGTGCAACTGGGCGATGGAAAGGGGTTGGCCGATCATTCCGCCCTCAGCGCGTCGACGGGGTCCAGGGCGGCGGCCTTCTTGGCGGGGTAGCGCGCGGCCAGCCAGGACACCAGCAGGGGAAGGGCGGCCACCAGCAGGACGTCCAGCAGCTTGAGCCGGAAGGGCATGTAGGTGATGAAGTCGTAGACAGCGGCGGGCAGCTTCAGTAGCTTGAAGCGATCGAGGATCAGGCAGAGCGGTACGCTGGCACCAAGGCCCCAGGCCGTGCCCACGGCGCCGATGCGCAGGCCCTGCAGCTCGAAGAGGCGCTGGATCTGCCTGGGCGTGGCGCCGAGGGCCAGCAGCACGCCCAGGTCCCGCCGTTTCTCGGTCACCAGCAGTACAAGCGAAGCCACGATGTTGAAGGCGGCTACCAGCACGATGAGGCTGAGGATGGCGGCGAAGAGCCACTTCTCCACGGTGAGCGCGGCGAAGAGCTGCCGATTGGATTCACGCAGGTCCGTGGCCTGGTAGGCGGGGCCCAGGGCCTCTAGCACCCGGGGCTTCACCTCGGCAATGGCGTCGATGCTCTTGGCGCGGACCTCGATCATCTCGGCGCGGCCCTCGGAGCGCGCGATCCGCATGGCATCGCCTAGGTGGATGATGGCCCAGGCCTTGTCGTATTCGGAGCTGTGGCTGTGGAAGGTGCCGGCCACCCGGAAGGCGGCCACCTTGGGCTGCTGGCCGCCCAGGCCCAGTTCCAGGCGGAAGAAGGCCAGGGCCACAGTGTCGCCCACGCTCAGGCCCAGCTTCTGGGCCAATTCCTTGCCCAGGACGATCTCGCCTTCCTTCAGCTGCTCGATGGGAAGGGGCCGCATGGAATCGAAGATGCTGGAGGTGCCGTGGGCGGTGGCGGGATCCACCGCCTTGATGACCACGGCCTCCGGGGGCATGTCGCTGTCGGGGCGGCGCAGCAGACCCTTTTCGAGGCGGATGGGCGAGGCTGCCTGCACACCTGGCACCCCTCGGACGGTCTTGAGGGCGCCTTCGGTGTCAGGGATGTCCCCGGCCAGATGGAACACGGTGAAGTGAGCCGTGGCGCTGAAGAGCGTCGCCTGGATCTCCTCGCGGAAGCCGTTCATCACGGCCAGCGTGACCACCATGGCGAAGACACCCAGCGCCGTGCCGCCCCGGGCGAAGCGCACCATGACCCGCACGAAGGCCCCCTTGCGGTGGGTCTTCAGGTAGCGGTCGGCGATGGTGCGTTCGAACAGGGGCATGCCAACAGACTAGCCGATGCCCAGGTGCTCCTCGATCATCCGGAGGAAGCTCTGGTCCAGTTCGTAGGGCTTCACCAGGATCTGGGCCACGCCGGTCACGTGGGCGCCAAGCACCAGCTCTGAATCCACCGTGGTTTCGGCCAGGATCACCGGAGGCATGTCTTCCCCCAGGCGATTGCGCAGGAGGGAGGCCAGGGCGAGACCCTGGACCTCGGCCACGCCACCGTCCACGAACACAAGTTGGGCGCGGTCCAGGATCTCCAGCAGCTCGGTCAAGGTGGCCACTGGATGGACTTGGCCGTAGCCATCGGCCCCCAGGAAGGCGGCCAAGGCGTCGCGGTCACATCCCTGTGGCATAGCCACCACAAGGCTTCGGGTACGCTTCTTCACGCGGAGCAGTGCCGTGCCGCGCCCGGGGGACTCTGGTGCAGGGGGTGCAGCCAGGGCTTGGACCCGAGGGTCTGACGCAGCCGGCGGTGCCGGGGCGGGTGCTAGTGCCGGAATTGAGTTTGGTGCTGCGGCGGGAGTTGGGACCTCCTCAGGTTCTTTCTTGGCGATCGGCCGGGGCGGGGCCAGTTCGATGCCAGGCTCCGCGGGTTTCGGCTCAGGCTCCTGGGGCCTCCGAGCCTTGGGGGGAACGGTGGCTGGGAGAGTGCTCGTCCTGCTGGACACCAGGGCCTTCACAGGTCCCAGCAGGGAGCCCTTGCCAGCTTCGAAGGCGATCCCGACGACCAGGATGCCGCCTTCGTTGGTCACGTGGGTCGCGGTTCCGCCAAGTTCGATGAGCGGGCACTTGGGCAGTTTGCTGAGCTTGATCAGCATGAAGACCTCGCCCACAGAGAGCAGGTTGGGACCCATGTGCATGGGCCCCTGGGTCTTCACGTTCATGGCCCGGCCAACCTTGAGGCACATTCCCCCTTCGGAAATGTTGTCGACGGTACCGGTCAGGCCGATGCCCTCGAACAACCCGGTGAGGGCGATGGCGGTGGCGCCTTCCCGCTGGTTCAGGCGCGCCCGGGCCTTCTTCCTGCGTTCGGCAAGTTCGATGCTCGCGGGCAGATCGAGAATCATGCTCCCGGTCTTGGTCTCCTGCACTCGGCCAGTGGCCTGGAGGCGGAGGCCATCAAGATAGAAGAGGAGGCTGAGGGGTTCCCCCTTCTCAGCCATGACCCGCCCCTGGAGGGCGAGTGTGACGCGTTCCTCCGTGACGGTGACCAGGGAAGCCGGGGTTTCGCGCGCCTTGGGGTCGACGGCGAACATAGTCGACCTCACCCGCTGGGCCTCCTCCAAGTAGGCCAGGACCAGTTCGGATCCTTCCGTAGGCTTGGATTTTTTCATCCCGAACATGGCCATGAAGTCGCGGCTCCTCGTACATCCCATCGTCGCACAAGGTGGGGGCTTGATTATTGACTGGAGGACAGGCAGGTTTGCGATATGGAAGAAACACCCCAACGCTGCCTGCTCATCGCCCGCCAGGGCCCCGAGGACCGGGAGGACCGCATCCAGGACCACCTGCTGGAGCTGGCCGAGCTGGCCCGCAGCTGCGGCTTCGAGGTGGAAACCCGGCGGGTCCTGAGGCGCAGTCAAATCGCCACCCGGACGTTCTACGGCTCTGGACAGCTGGTGGCTCTGGCTGAGGAAGCGGCGCGGCAGGGAGCGCGCCATCTCATCTGCGATGACGACTTGAGCGGAAGCCAGGTGAACGCCATCGAGAAACTGACGAACCTCATCTGTCTCGATCGCACAGGTCTGATTCTCAGCATCTTCGAACAGCGGGCCCAGACCCGGGAGGCCAAGGCCCAGGTGGAGTTGGCCCGCTGCGAATACGAACTGCCCCGGCTGAAGGGGGCCTGGACCCACCTGGAGCGCCAGGGTGGCGGCGTCGGTCTGCGCGGGGGGCCTGGCGAGACCCAGATCGAAGTGGACCGCCGCATGATCCGCACTCGCATCAGCCAACTCAAGCGGGAGCTCAGCCACCTCGAGCGGGTCCGTCAGACCCAGCGCCAGGGCCGGCCCGCGGGGCTGCCGCGGGTGGCGCTGGTGGGTTACACGAATGCCGGGAAGACCAGCCTCCTCAAGGCGCTGACCGGAGAAGGGGAGCCCCGGGATCTGCTATTTGCCACCCTCGACACCACCACCCGCAAGGCCTGGCTCGGCCAGGATATCGATCCGGAGACAGGTGAGGGTGCTCTCGAACCCAAGCATTGCCTGGTCGCAGATACCGTGGGCTTCATCCGCAAGCTGCCCCATCAGCTGGTGGCGGCCTTTCGCAGCACCCTGGGAGAAGTCCGCACGGCCGATGCCCTGCTGGTGGTGGCCGACGCCGCCCAGCCGGATCTGGAGGATCACCTCAAGGTAGTGGGCGCCACCCTGCGGGAGATTGGCTGTGAGCCCGAGGGGATCGAAGCCCAGCCCCGCCTCCTGGTGCTGAATCAGGTGGACCGGCTCCACCGGCCGCAGAAGCTGGAGCTGAAGAAACGCCACCCCGGTGCCGTGCAGGCCTGTGCCACCCAGGGTCTGGGAGTGGATGAGGTTCGCCAATGGATGCGGGAGTTGATTCCCGGGCCGCCCAAGCCCCGGGTCCTGGAGGACTGGGAGCTCCCTGAGGCTATTTCCCGTCTTTAGGTTCCATCAGCCGTGGATCGTCAAGCTTCCACCCGCCACCCAGGGCTTTGTAGAGCTGCACCATCGTCAGGAGGCGGGTGAGCCGGATCTGGGAGAGCGTGTTCTCGGCCGGGAAGAGCTGCTGCTGGGCATCCAGGACCTCGACGTAGCTGGAGAGGCCAGTGGTATAGCGGAGGGTGGCCAAGCGCACGGCCTCCCTGTAGGCGGCCACCGCGCGCGCCTGCCGCTGCTCGACTTCGGCGAGCTTCTCGTAGGCGGTCAGCGCCGTGGAGACTTCCCCGAAGGCGCTGGTGACGGTGGCTTCATAGCGGGTCTTGACCTGCTCCCATTGGGCGACTCTCGCTTCTTTCTGATACTTGAGCCGCAGGCCCTGGAGCGAAGGTCCAGTCAAGGAAGGCGAGACCAGCCACTCTTTTCCCGGCCCGAACAGATTGGCGACCTGGGGGGCGAGACCTCCGAGCAGACCCGTCAGGCTGAGGGTGGGGAAGTAGCTGGCCACAGCCACGCCCACGGCGGCATTGGCCGCCACCAGGTCCTGCTCGGCCGCCCGTAGGTCCGGGCGACGCTCCAGCAGGGTGGAAGGCAGGCCCGCCGGAATGCGGGGGGCCAGCGTCTGTCCCGCCAGGTTCGCCCCGCGGGGAATGGGGCCGGGATTGCGTCCCACCAGGAAGGAGAGGAGGTTTTCCTGGGCCTGGATCTGGCGCTCGAGGTTGGGGACGTAGGCCGAGGCGGTGGCCAGGGCGGCTTCGGCCCGGGCTGTCTCCAGCGCGGAAGCTGTGCCGCCCTTCAGGCGCCGGTTGAAGAGGTCATAGGTCTCCTGGAAGGCCGCCACGGTGGCCCTGGTGATCTCCAGTCGGGAGTCCAGCTCCCTGAGCTCGAAATAGGCCTGGGCCACCTGAGCCACCGTGGACAGATAGACCCCGCGGCGCTGTTCTTGGGCCCCCAAGTATTGCGCACGGGCGCCCTCGTTCAGCCGCCGGATCCGGCCCCAGAGGTCCAATTCCCAGGAAAGAGCAGCGTGAACATCGTAGTAGGCGCCGGTGGTTCCGCCGCCAGTGGCGTAGGAGGATTGCCGGCCCCGCGCCCACATGGCTGTGGGAGTGATTTGGGGAAGCCAGTCGGTACGCTCGATCCCCGCCCGGGCACGGTACTCTTCCACGCGCCAGATGGCGGTGCGCACGTCGTAGTTGTGCTCCAGCCCCTGGGCGATCAGGGTTTTCAAAATCTCGTCGTCGAAGACGCCCCACCAGGGCTGATCCGCCAGGGAAGCGGCCTCGGCCTGGGATTGCCCCCGGAATGCATCCATCACCGTGACGGACGGCCGCTTGTAGTTGGGCCCCAGGGCACAGCCTGAGGCCAGTAGCAGGAGGAGGAAGGAGAGGACCGGTCGCCGCATCTCAGATTTCCTCGGCCACGCGGTCGATGTCCGCATCGGTGAGCGGTTCTTCCGGGGTGCCGGAAAGCCGCTCGACCACTACGAACAGCACGGGAATGACGAAGATGGCGATGATGGTGGCGGCCAGCATGCCGACGATGACCACCGTGCCAAGGATCCGGCGGGCCACCGCGCCTGAGCCCGAGGCAGTCCATAGGGGCACACAGCCGAGGATGAAGGCGAAACTGGTCATGAGGATGGGGCGAAGACGGAGCTTGGCGCCTTCCAGGGCCGCCTCGACCAGCCCCCGTCCCTTCTCCATCTCGTCCTTGGCGAACTCCACGATGAGGATGGCGTTCTTCGCGGAGAGGCCGATGAGCATCACCAGGCCGATCTGGGCGAAGACGCCAAAATCGTACTTCCGGATCCAGAGGCCGAAGAACGCACCGAAGATGGCGATGGGCACTGAGAGCAGCACCGAGAAGGGCAGGGACCAGCTTTCGTACAGGGCCGCGAGGATGAGGAACACGAACACGAGGGAGAGCGCGAAGACCAGCCCGGTAGTGCCTTCCGCCTTCTTCTCCTGATAGCTGAGGTCGGCCCAGTCGTAGCCCATGTCCGAGGGCAGCACTTCCTTGGCCACCTGTTCGAGGGCCGCCATGGCCTGGCCCGAGCTGTAGCCCGGAGCGGCGGAGCCCAGCACCTGGGCTGCCCGCATGAGGTTGAAGCGATTGGTGTACTCCGGTCCCTGGATGGTGCGGGGCTTGACCAGGGCCGAGAGGGGCAGCATGGTGCCTTCGTTGTTGCGCACGTGGAAGCGGCCAATGTCATCGATCCCCTTGCGTTCTTCGCCCTCCGCCTGGAGGTAGACCCGCCACTGCCTGCCGAACCGGTTGAACTGGTTCAGGTACAGGCCACCCAGGTAGGCCTGCAGTGTCTGGTAGACATCGCCCACTGCCACGCCCTGCTTCAGGGCCTTGTCCCGGTCGACTTCCGCCATGATCTGGGGCGTGCTTGTGTTGAAGAGCGAGGTGACGCCGGTCAGTTCCGGGCGCTTGCGGGCCGCGGCCAGGAAAGCCTTGAGGTTCCGATCCAGGTATTCGGGGGCCCCGCCGCTACGGTCCTGCAGCCACAGGGAGAAGCCGCTGGAGACACCGAGGCCGGGGATGGCGCTGGGCAGGAAGCCGAAGACATTGGCTTCCGGAATTTCCCGTGCGAAGCGTCCATTGAGGCGCTTGAGGATTTCAGCGGCCTCCATGTGTGAGTCCTTCCGATCGTCCCAGGGCGTGAGGGCCACGTAGGAGAACCCGAAGTAGGGGGCTGAGACGCGGTTGAGGAGGCTGAACCCTTCGATGTTGGTGATGTAGCGCACACCTTCGGTTTCAGTGAGGATCGCTTCGACCTTCTTGCCCACTTCGTCCGTGCGCTGGAGGCTCGCGGCACTTGGGAGCTGGATGTTGAGGAAGAAGTAGCCGTAGTCCTCGTTGGGCACGAAGCTGCTGGGCAGCTGCTTGCCGAGTACGCCGTCCAGCAGGGCGAAAGCCGCCAGGATCACCAGGGGAATGGCGGCCTTGCGGATGAGCCGGTGGGACAACGCGACATAGCCGTGTGTGGCCTTGTGTAAGACAGTGTTGAAGCCATGGAAGAAACGGTGCATGCGTCCATACATCTGCTCCCTCGGCTTGAGGATGAGAGCCGCAAGGGCCGGGGAGAGGGTGAGGGCGTTGAAGGCGGAAATGAGCACGGAGATGGCGATGGTGATGGCGAACTGCTTGTTGAGGCGGCCCTGGATGCCCCCCAGGAAGGCCACCGGCAGGAATACAGAAGACAGCACCAGCGCGATGCCCACCACGGGACCGGACACTTCCTTCATGGCCTGGAGCGTGGCGTCCCTGGGGGACATGCCCTGTTCGATGTGGTGTTCCACCGCCTCCACCACGACGATGGCGTCATCCACCACCAGGCCGATGGCCAGCACGAGGCCGAACAGCGACAGGGTGTTGATGGAGAAGCCCAGCATGGGGAATACGGCGAAGGTGCCGATGAGGGAAACCGGCACCGCGATCATGGGGATGAGCGTGGCCCGCCAGTTCTGGAGGAAGATGTAGACCACCAGCAACACGAGGATCATGGCTTCGCCGAGGGTCCACAGGATCTCCTTGATGCCCTCGGTGACCGGCAGCGACGTGTCCACCGCCACCGTGTGCTGGAGGTCGGCCGGGAAGCTCTGCTTGAGGCGCTCCAGCTCTTTCTTGACCGCATCGGCCACGGCAAGGGAGTTGGAGCCCGGGGACTGGAAGATGGCGATCACGCAGGCGGGCTGGCGGTTGAAGCGGCTGATCTGCTTGTAGGCCAGGGCGCCCATCTCCACGCGGGCCACGTCCCCGAGGCGGACGATGGAGCCATCCGGGTTGGCGCGCAACACGATTCGTGAGAAATCCTCGGGACTCTGGAGCCGGCCCTGGGAGCGGACGGTCCAGGTCATCTCCTGGCCCTGGGGTACGGGCTCCGCCCCGATCTGGCCGGAGGGGTTCACGGTGTTCTGCTGCTGCACGGCCCGGTTGATGTCCGGCACGGTGATGCCCAGCTTGGCCAGCAGATCGGGCTTTACCCAGATCCTCATGGCATAGTCCCCGGCCCCGAAGATGATCACCTGGCCGACACCGGGAATGCGGTAGAGGGGGTCGACGATGTTGATGGTGGAGTAATTGGCCAGGAAGAGAGAATCGTAGGTGGCCTTGGGCGAGTAGACAGCGACCAGCATGAGGGCCATGCCCGTGGACTTCCGGATGACCATCCCGTTCTGGTTCACTTCCACCGGCAGGAAAGGTTGGGCCTGGGCGGCGCGGTTCTGGGCGTTGACCTGGTCGATGCTCACGTCGGTCTGGATGTCGAAGGTGACCGTCTCGCTCATGGTCCCGTCGTTGGCATTGGTCGACTGCATGTAGAGCATATTGTCCACGCCGTTGAGTTGCTGCTCCAGGGGCGCGGCCACAGACTGCTCAATGGTGACGGCATCGGCGCCGGTATAGCTGGTGGAGATCTGGATCTGCGGCGGGACGATTTCGGGAAACTGGGCCACCGGCAGGCTGCGCATGCAGACCAGGCCAGCGATAAGCGTGATGATCGCGATGACCATGGCCACGATGGGCCGGTTGATGAAGAACTTGACCACGGTCTACTTGCCCGCCACTGGGGGTGAATTGGATGTCGAGCCGGCCGGTGTCGTCTTCACGAGTTGGCCGGCGCTCACCTTCTGAGTGCCTTCCACCACGATCCTATCGCCAACCTGGAGCCCTTGCTCCACCACCTGGAGCGTCCCCAAGCGCGGCCCGGTCTTCACGGGCCGGATGTCCACTTTGCTGTCGGGTCCCACCACGGCGACCTGGGGGTTCCCCTGGATTTCCCAGATGGCCCGCTGGGGGACCACGATGGCGCCCTTCCGCAGGCCGATGTTGGCCACCACCTTGGCGAACTGGCCGGGCCTGAGCAGGTGCTGGGGATTGGCGAAGAGTCCAGCCAGCATGATCGTACCGGTCTTCACGTCCACGTTGCGGTCCGCCAGGAAGGGGTCGCCCCGCAGGGGGTAGGTGGCGCCATCGGAAAGCACCAAGGTCAGCGATCCCTTGTCACCCCCGTTGGCGGCCCAGTTCCGGGCCCAGCTCATGTACTCCTGTTCATTGGCATTGAAGAACACCTTGATGGGGTCCACGGTGGACACCGTGGTCATGACCCGCTGGCCGTTCACCAGGTCTCCCACCTGGACCTTGGCGATTCCGGCGATGCCGCTGATGGGGGAAACGACCCTCGTCCACTGCAGGTTGAGCAGGGCCCGGTCATAGGCTGCCTTGGAGGCCTCGGTGCTGGCCTGGGCCTGCCGGAACGAAGCCTGGGCATTGTCCAGTTCCTGCTGCGAGATGGCCTTTTCCGCCACAAGCGGTGTGTAGCGCTCCACATCGAGCCGGGCTTTGTCCAGAGCTGCCTGGTCCCGCGACCAGGTGGCCCTGGCCTGATCGGCGGTGGCCTTGAATTGCCGGGGGTCGATCTCGAAAAGGACGTCTCCCTGGCGGAGGCTGGAGCCCTCTTTGTATACCTGGCGGAGGAGATAGCCTTCCACCTGCGGGCGGATCTCGGCATTCACATAGCCATCCAGGGTTCCCACCCACTCTTGGGTGAGGGGCACATCCATCTGTGCCGCCGGCAGCACACCCACTTGGAGGGGCGGCGCGGGGGGACGCCCGTTCCTCCCGCAAGCTGCGACGAGGCTCGTCAGGATGATGGAGGCCAAAATACGATGCGACAACATGGACCCTTCACGGATGGGTTGGTGAAGACAGTTCCACATGGTAAGCGACCCCTCGAGGGAATCGCACGACCGAGTTGCTTCGACTTTCCGAAGAAGGTTGACGTGGACAAGAACATCGTGGGGTTTAGACCTCAGGGTCGTGATCGGGCTTCCGCTCCCCGGCTGACAAGAACCCTACTGTCGCTGCCAAACCCACCGCCAGCAGGATGCGGAGGAAGCAGAAATTGCGGCTCAGGCCGTGGGCCTTGTTGTAGGCCACCCGATCCCCATGGTCGGGAGGCAGGGACTCCACGGGAGCGTTGATGCGAGCCCGGATCTCGTGGATCTTGGGCGTGGCGATGAATGTGCTGGCCAGGCACATGAGCAGGGCCACCAGGAGACCTGCACTCCACAGGCGGATGGGGCCGATGAGCTCTTCCTCCACCTCGGCGACCCAGCGACCGACCCAGCTGAGCCCGGCGATACCGAAGGCGACCCAGGCTGCCCAGTCCAGGCGCTCGATGATCAGGCCGGCGATCCGCCCTGCCACGTCACGGCTGGGCAGTTCCCGGAAGAGGAGGGGCGCGGCGAAGACGCCAAAACCTAGCGCAGCTCCGGCCCACAGGAGCAGGAGCAGCTGGCTCAGTTGGTCAAGGCGGCGGAGTGCGTTGGGGCTCATTTGGGCTATGGGTTGTAGGCCGAGGGCTGTGGCGAAAGTCAGCCCTCACCATTCGTTATATGGGATGCCGTTCTCTCCCCTATCTGTTGAGCCACTCCGCACCCGGTAGACGCCCAGCTCGGTATCCGGGTTGTCCGGGTCGGGTGGTTCCAGTTCGGTCTGCCAGGTATCGCGGGACTGGGTCATGGGATCCCAGGGGAGGTCCCGCAGATAGCCCAGTTCACGCAAGGGGGCGAGGCTGGAGGGGTACTTGCCGCGGTCAGCGCGGAACTGTTCCAGCGAGTGATTGAGCTGGAATAAATTCTCCTTGAGCACCGCTTCCCGGGCCACCTTGGTCTTGTGGCGATACCCCGCCAGTCCCACCGTCGCGAGCAGGGCCAGGATGGTCATGACCACGACCAACTCGATCAGGGTGAAGCCTACGCCCCGCCTGGCGGCGCGGCGGGAGAAATGGGCAAGGACACCAGACATGCCTCTACCTTAACGCAGGCCGGGGTTCTGTGCCCGACCCCTCCTCTCCTCAAGCAGCCGCAGGGGGAGGACTGCGTGGTCAACCCACTCCCATTCAGGTCCTTGGTATGATCGCCTCACCCGATCCACCTTGACGAGGCAGCCCATGGAAAGCAGAACGATAGAAGAGGCCTTGGCCGGGATCAGGGATGGCGCGACCCTGATGGTGGGCGGGTTCGGTCTGGTGGGGATCCCGGAGAACCTGATCCTCGGGCTGCGGGACCTGGGCACCAAAGACCTGACGGTGATCTCCAACAACTGCGGGGTGGATGACTGGGGGCTGGGCCTGCTGCTGAAGAATCACCAGATCAAGAAGATGGTTTCGTCCTACGTGGGGGAGAACAAGGAATTCGAGCGCCAGTACCTCTCGGGAGAACTGGAGGTGGAACTGGTGCCGCAAGGCACGCTGGCGGAGCGCTGCAGAGCTGGAGGGGCAGGCATTCCGGCCTTCTATACGCCCGCCGGGGTGGGCACGCCGATTGCCGAAGGCCGCGAAACCCGCGTGTTTGACGGCCGCGAGTATCTGCTGGAAACAGGTCTCACCGCTGATTTCTCGCTGGTCAAGGCTTGGCGCAGTGATCGACTGGGGAACCTGCAATACCGGATGACCGCACGCAACTTCAATCCGATGATGGCCGCAGCCGGGCGGGTGACCATCGCCGAAGTGGAGGAAGTCATGGAGACCGGCGGGATGGATCCCAACCAGGTGCATACCCCCAGCATCTACGTCCAGCGCTTCATCTGCTGCCAGCACCAGGAAAAGCGGGTCGAACGCCGCACCGTTCGGAAAGGGGAGGGAGCATGAGCTGGACGCGTGAACAGATCGCCCAGCGGGCCGCCCTGGAAGTGGAGGATGGGTTCTACGTCAACCTTGGGATCGGCATGCCGACCCTGGTGGCCAACTACATCCCGGCCGGCAAGCGGGTCGTGTTTCAATCCGAGAACGGCTTGCTGGGGATTGGCCCCTACCCGACTGAAGCTGAATTGGACCCCGATCTGATCAATGCCGGCAAGGAGACGGTCACCATGATGCCGGGCGCGGCCCTGTTCAGCAGCGCCGAGTCGTTTGCCATGATCCGGGGCGGCCACATCAATCTGGCCATCCTGGGTGCCATGGAGGTCTCGGCCAACGGCGACCTGGCCAACTGGGTCATCCCCGGCAAGATGGTCAAGGGGATGGGCGGGGCCATGGACCTGGTGAACGGTGCCCGCCGCATCGTCGTGATCATGGATCACGTGAATAAACAGGGTGAGCCGAAGATCCTCAAGCGCTGTTCGCTGCCCTTGACTGGCCGGGGGGTGGTGAACCGGATCATCTCCGACAAGGCGGTCCTGGACGTAACAGACAAGGGGCTTGTGCTGAGGGAGCTGGCGCCTGGGGAAACCGTCGAAGGCATCCGCGCCTGCACCGAACCACCGCTGCTGGTTTCGCCGAGGCTGAGTTAGCTCAGCGAGGTGGCGATCACCTTCTCTTTGCTGAAGAACTCGAGGACATCCCCTTCCTTCAGTTCATCGTAGCCTTCGAGGGCAATGCCGCAATCCAGGCCGTTCTTTACCTCGGTCACATCTTCCTTGAAGCGCTTGAGGCTCTTCAGGGCACCCTCGAAGAGGACCTCTTCGCCCCGCTTCACGCGCACCTTGTAGGCTTTCTGGACCTTGCCCTCGGTGACGAAGGACCCGGCGATGACGGTGCGGCCAATCTTGAAGAGTTGGCGGACTTCGGCCAGGCCGTGGACAGTCTCTTTCTCGGTGGCATCCAACATGCCGACCATGGCCTGTTCGATCTCCTCCGTCACCTTGTAGATGACGTCGTGGAACCGCAGATCGACGCCCTCTTCGCGGGCGAGTTCCTCGGTCTTCTTCTCGGCCTTGGTGTGGAAGCCGATGATCGTGGCCTTGGAGGCTTCGGCGAGCAGCACGTCGTTCTCGGTGACCGTGCCGGCGGCGCTGTGGATGATGCGCACCCGGACCTTGTCCGTGCTGAGCCGCTCCAGCTGACCCACCAGGGATTCCACGGAGCCCTGGGTGTCCGCCTTGATGATGAGGGGCAGTTCCTTGATCTGGCCCTCCTTGATGGTGCTGAACAGGTTTTCCAGGGTGACGCGCTGCCTGAGGTGGGCCGACTGCTTGGCCTTCTCCTGGCGGAACGTCACGATGGTGCGGGCCTTGCCCTCGTCCTCGACCACCTGGAAGTTGTCACCGGCGCTGGGGACGTCCTCGAAGCCAAGGATCTGCACGGCGCTGGAAGGACCCACCTCGGTGACCTTGCGGCCCAGGTCATCGAACATGGCCCGGACCCGGCCCATGGTGGCACCGGCCACGAAGATGTCGCCGGCCTTTAACGTGCCGCGCTGCACGAGCACCGTGGCCACGGGACCCCGGCCGCGGTCGAGCCGGCCCTCGATGATGGATCCGGCTGCCGGGCAGTCGTACACCGCCTTGAGTTCCTTCATGTCCGCCACCAGGAGGATGGTTTCCAGCAACTCGTCGAGGCCCTGCTGGGTCTTGGCGCTCACCAGGACGGCGGGCACATCGCCACCGTAGGCTTCGGTCTGGACGCTGTGCTGAAGCAGGCCCTGCTGGACCTTGTCCGGATTGGCGCCGGGCTTGTCGATCTTGTTGATCGCCACCAGCAGGGGCACGTCCGCGGCCTTGGCGTGGTTGATGGATTCCACGGTCTGGGGCATGACGCCGTCGTCGGCGGCCACCACCAGGATGGCGATGTCCGTGACCTTGGCGCCACGGGCGCGCATCTTGGTGAAGGCTTCGTGACCTGGGGTGTCGAGGAAGACCACCGCGCGCATCTCACCGGTATTGGGATCCTTCACGTCCACGTGGTAGGCGCCCACGTTCTGAGTGATGCCGCCCGCTTCCCC
>CAIQPH010000084.1 GCA_903873655.1 uncultured Holophagaceae bacterium
AAATAGCCTGGATCGCCAGACTGGTTCACGGAGACCACCGATGGGACCGGAAGCCTCGGAGCCCTGGCCCCAACGGGCGGGTCTCCACACTGCTTAATGTAGGCCTTGGAGTCAGCTATTCAATGCCTGGTATCACACAGTCCTGGAAAATGGCGTCTTGGCGCTGAGCTTGGCCAGATAGGCATCGAAGGGCTGCACCAGGTTGCGGACGAACCGCCGTCCCAGCTGCGTGATGAAGATGCCCTCTGGGCGAACGTCAACGGTCCCCTGGGGCACTTCCTCGCGCAGCTGTGCCACCGCATCGGCGAAGAGGACTGGTCCATCCACGCCGAAACGTTGCTTCAGGGCCTCCCAGCGGAGCTCGAAGTGGCCCATGAGGTGGTGGATCACCCAGCGGCGCAGTTCGTCGTCCTCGGAGAGCCGGTGGCCCTTGTGGACCGCCAGGTGGCCCTCGGTGATGCTGCGCTCCCACTTGGCCAGGATCTTCTCATTCTGGGAGTAGACGCCGGCCACGTTGGAGATGGCGCTGGGACCGAACCCCAGCAGGTCCGAACCGGCGGCCACGGCATAGCCCATGAAGTTCCGGATGAGGCGGCCCTCCTGCACCGCCTTGGCCATGGGATCGTTGGGGTGGGCGAAGTGGTCCATGCCGATGGGAATGTAGCCGGCCTTCTCGAGAATCTCGTTGGCCAGCAGGAACAGGTCCAACCGGGCATCGGGGGTAGGCAGCGTCTCGGCCGGAATGCTGCGCTGGAAGGGCATGATGCTGGGCAGATACGCGAAGCCGTAGATGGCCATGCGGTCGGGCGACAGTTCCAGGGTGGCTTCCAGCGTGCGGCGGAAGGTGTCCATGGTCTGGCCCGGCAGGCCGTAGACGAGGTCCAGGTTGACGCCCTCGAAGCCCAGTTCCCGGCACTGACGCATGGCCGTGAGGGTGTGGTCCCAGGTTTGCCCGCGGGTGATGAGGGCCTGGACGCCCTCGTCAAGATCCTGCACCCCGAAGGACACTCGGTTGAAGCCCAGCTCCCGCAGGGCTGGCAACTGATCCGGCTCCAGGTAAGTGGGATCCACCTCGATGGCGATTTCCGCACCGGGGAGGAACTCGAAGCGGTCCTTGAAGAGCTGGAAGGTGCGCCTCAGATCCGCGGCGGTGAGATAGGTGGGCGTGCCGCCACCCCAGTGCAGCTGAAGGGCCTTGCGCCGATCCTTCAAGTGGGAGCAGACGAGGTCCAGTTCTTTGGTCACGGCCGCGAGGTAGGCCTCGACGGGATCGTATTGGGGGCTGACCACCACGTTGCAGCCGCAGTAGGCGCAGCGGCGGGGGCAGAAGGGAATGTGCAGGTAGAGCGACAGAGCCTCGTCCTTGCGGACGTCCGCACGATCGAGGGCGGCCAGCACCTCGGGTTCTGGGAAGTCGTCAGTCCAGGCCGGCGGCATGGGATAGCCCGTATAGCGGGGACCTGGCCGGTCATAGCGGCGGATGAGATCGGCGAGCTGGTTCATGACTTCACCTCGTCGAGCACGGCGCCGACCACCGCCGGATCGGTTTCGGGCACCAGCCCGTGGCCGAGGTTGAAGATGTGGGGATGGCCCTTCATGGCATCCACGATGGCCCGGGCCTTCCGTCTGGCGACCTCCGCCCCAGCCAGCAGTGCGATGGGATCCAGGTTGCCCTGCAGCACCATCCTGGGGAAACGGCGGCGGGCTTCCGAAATGGGCACCTGCCAGGGCACGGCCAATCCCTTGCAGGGCAGATCGTTCAGGGCATCCGGCAGGTAACCCGTGCGGGCGAAGAAGAGGGTCGGCGCCGCGGTCACCTGGGACAGAGTGCGCGCCACGGCAGGCAGCGCGAAGGTCGCATAGTCATCCGCGTCCAGTTCGCCGGCCCAGGTATCGAAGAGCTGCACGCCCTGGGCACCGGCCTCGATGTGCAGGTTCAACAGGCGGGCGGCGGCGTCCGCCAGCTTGTCCATCCACTTGCGGGCCAGCACGGGCTCCTGGTGAATGAAGGCCTTGGCCTTCGCCCAGCTCTTGCTCCCCTTCCCTTCGATGCCGTAGGCCAGCAGGGTCCAGGGCGCTCCCGCGAATCCAAGCATCGTGACCTTCTCCGGAAGATTGGCCTTCACCTTGCGGATGGCGGCGCAGACTGGATCGAAGATTGACTCATCCAGGGGCCGGTTGATGTCGATCTGGTCGAGGGTCTTGCCGATGCGGGGGCCGCCCTCGGGAATGGTCACTTCGCAACCCAGCGCATCCAGGATCACCAGGATGTCGCTGAAGATGATGGCGCCATCGATCTGCGGAAAGCGACGGATCGGCTGCAGCGTCACTTCCGCGGCCAGATCCGAGTCGTTGAGCAGCTGCTCGAAGGTGGCCTTGGCCCGCACGGCGCGGTACTCGGGCAGGAAGCGCCCCGCCTGGCGCATGAACCAGACCGGGGGCTTATCGAGGGTCTCGCCGTTCAATACTCGAAGAAGTGGCTGCATGAGAACTCCAGGGGCATGTTTTCTAACCGCAGATGGCGCAGATTGCGCAGATAAGGATTTCGGGACTCAGAAGGTCAGCATCTGCGCCATCTGCGGTTTCAAATAAAGTCCTTGGCCACGGCGGCCACGGCCTGCTTGAAGTGGGCGAGTTCGGGTTCGCCGTGGGCAGCGCCGAGGAAGGCCACCTCGTAGCCGCTGGGGGGCAGGTAGACGCCCTGGCCCAGCAGGGCCTTGTGCAGGCGGTTGAATGTGGTGATGGCCTCTCCCTTCACCGCGTCGCTGCGGCGGACACCAGGCTGGAACAACGGCCAGAGCAGGCTGCCATAGCGGGGGCAGTGCAGGCCGGGGATGGTCTCGAAGGCCGCGGCCCACTTCTCGGCATTGGCCTCCAGCCCCGCGTAGAACGCGGGCGTCAGCTTCTCCATGGTGGCGAGGCCAGCGGCCATGGCCACTGGATTGCCGGACAGAGTTCCCGCCTGGTAGACCGGACCATCAGGCGCCACCACCCCCATGATGTCCTTCCGGCCGCCGTAGAGGCCCACGGGCATGCCGCCACCGATGATCTTGCCGTAGGTGCCCAGGTCCGGGGTGATGCCCAGCCGCTCCGCCGCGCCGCCTGGAGCCACGCGGAAACCGCTGATGACCTCGTCGAAGATGAGGACCACGCCGTGTCTGGTGCAAAGTTCGCGCAGGCGCTGGAGGAACTCGGGGCGCTGCAGCAGCAGCCCGTTGTTGGCGGGACTGGGCTCGATGATGGCCGCGGCCAGTTCATTGCCGATCTCCGCGAAGGTGCGTTCCAGGGTCTCCAGGTCATCCAGGGAAACCACGGAGGTCAGCTCGGCGATGGCCTTGGGCACGCCGGCACTGGTGGGCGCGCCGAAGGTGACCAGACCGGAGCCGGCCTTCACCAGCAGGCCGTCGCTGTGGCCGTGGTAGCAGCCCTCGAACTTCAGAATGCGCTCCCTACCTGTGAAGCCTCGGGCCGCACGCAGCGCCGACATGACGGCCTCGGTGCCCGAGGACACGAAGCGCATCTTCTCGATGAAGGGCACCATTTCCTTGATGCGGCGGGCCAGCGCAAGCTCCCGGCGGCTGGGGGCGCCGAAGGTGAGTCCTTCATGCATGGCCTCGGTCACGGCGGCCAGGATGTCGGGGTGGGCGTGGCCCAGGATCAGCGGGCCCCAGGACATGCAGAGGTCAAGGAAGCGCTGGCCGTCCTCGTCCTCGAACCAGGCGCCGGAGGCCTTCTTGAAGAACTTAGGCGTGCCGCCCACGGCCCGGAAGGCCCGCACGGGGCTGGAGACACCACCCGGAAAATGGGTCATGGCTTCTTGGAACAGGGTTTCGTTACTCATGAAAACCTCAAAGGATTAACCGCAGATGATGCAGATTTCGCAGATGGATTTGGCAGAATTTTCTCTGCGTCATCTGCGGATTCAAGTTCAAGAAATCCATCCCTTCTCCACCGCCTCACGACCCGCGTAGGTCACGATCATGTCGGCACCTGCGCGCCGGATGGCGATCAGGTGTTCGAGCATCAGCTGATCGCCGACCACCCACCCGAGACGGTCAGCGGCCTTCACGCTGCTGAACTCGCTGGATACATGGTAGGCGCAGATGGGCGCCAGCTGGGCCTCGCGAAGCCGCCAGATGAGGTCGAGGTTCGGCAGGGCGGGCTTGACCATGAGCATGTCCGCGCCCTCCTCGACATCCAACAGGGCGTCCCGCAACCCTTCCCGGGCGTTGCGGGGGTCCATCTGGTAGGTCTTGCGGTCCCCGAACTTCGGGCTGCTGTGAGCAGCCTCGCGGAAAGGGCCGTAGAAAGCACCGGCGTGCTTGATGGCGTAGCTGAGGATGCTGGTCCGGGTGAAGCCGTTCTGGTCCAGCAGCGTGCGGATGGCGGTCACGCGGCCATCCATCATGTCGCTGGGGGCGGCCACATCGGCGCCGGCCTCGGCGTGGCGCAGTGCCATCTCCGCCAGGAGGGGTAGTGTCTCGTCGTTTTGCACCACGCCTTCCTCGTCGACCAGGCCGCAGTGGCCGTGGCTGGTGTAGCCGCAGAGGCAGACATCGGTCATGACGACAAGGTCCGAGCCGAAGGCCTTCTTCAGAGCCCGCACCGCCTGGGGGATCACACCCTCGTGATCACAGCAGTAGGAGGCGTCGGGGCTCTTGGCGGCCTCGTCCGGGACCCCGAACAGAAGCACGCTGGCGAGGCCCTTCCTGAGGTCCTTCTCCACCTGCCGTACCGTTTCGTCCACGCCGGCGTTGACGATGCCCGGCATGCTGGAGATCTCGGTGCTGCCCGCCTGGGGCTGCACGAAGTGGGGCTGGATGAGGTGGCGCGGCCGGAGGTCGGTCTCAGCGACCAGGTTGCGCATGGCGAGACTGGTGCGGAGGCGGCGGGAGCGGTTCAGCATGGATGGTCCTCCTTTGGTTGTTCCTGCGATGACAACTGCTGGGCGAGCATGGCCCAGAGCAGACTGGGCTTCGGTTCACAGCGGGCATGGGCGGGAGCGCCCGCCAAGGTAAAGGCCTCGGCGGTGGCCTCACCCCAGGCGAATCGCAGCACTTCCCGAGTGAGGGGTGCGAGTATCTCGGCCTGCGTCGGACTCAGGGCCAGGACCGCCTCCACCTCTGGTAAAGGCGGCAAGGGCTCCCGGGCCGCTTCGCAGTGGGTGATCCAGGGATGGATGCGCCAGGCGGAGCCCCGGGCGGCGACCTCCAGGTATTCGCGGCTGCGTTCCCCCCGGACCAGCACGAACTCCCCACCCTGGGGGAAACGCGCCTGGAGCAAGGCCCAGAGGGCCTCGGCCCGGGCCTCCGAGGGCAGGTGGACGTCGAGATCCTCCCGGCCCAGGGCATCGGCGGTGCCGGCCCCCTGGACCAGGCAGGTCAGCCCGGACGGCAACGCAGACGAGGCCACCTTGGCACCCGATGGACTGAGCACCAGGAGGGCCTTGACCCGGTTCAGCGGCACGGGCGGGGCAGTGCCAGTCCTGTTCAGTGATGTGAAGGCATAGGGGATCGGCTGCCATCCGGCCTTGCGCACCGTCTCCGCCAGCGGATGCTGGACAGGCCGGGCCAGTGCCAGGCGGGGTTGTCGGACGGCAGGCGTCATGACAGCCCGATGCCCCTCAACACTGCCGCCAACAATGCCTGGTCGTCGTTACCTCGCGCCTCGGCCCGGCGCAGATGGCCCTCTGGCGCGTAAGCCGCCTGCAGCAGCAGGGTCCCATCTGACTGGGGTGTGGCAAGGGCTCCTAGCGGCTGCTGGCACCCGCCCCCGATGCCTGCCAGCACCTGGCGCTCCAGGGTGACGCACCTGGCGGTCATGGCGTCGTGTAGCCCAACCAGCGCCTCGACGAGGTCCAGGCGATCGGCCCGGGCCTCGGCAAGCAGCGCGCCCTGCCCCGGGGCCGAGGGCAATTCCGACGGCGCCAGGGGCCGGACCTTGAGCCCGGCCAGGTCGAGGCCCAGCCGTTTCAGGCCTGCGGCGGCGAGCATGGTCGCGTGGAGGGGCTCCTCCCGCAGTACGCCATCGCGCACCCGCTGGAGGCGGGTCTGGACATTGCCGCGGATCCAGGTGAAGCGGGCCCGGGGGAAGAGCTGGCTGAGCACGCGTTCCCGGCGCACGGCGCTGGTGCCGATGACCATGTCTTCAGGCGCGTCAGGCCGCATCACCAGCCAGTCGGCAGGATCCTCACGCAGGGGGATGCAGGCGGGGATGATGCCTGCGGGCCGCTCCAGGGAGACATCCTTCAGGCTGTGGATGAGCAGATCCGCCGCCCCCGCGGCCATGGCGTCCTCGAGTTCCTTGGTGAAGAAGCCGCCGCCCACCTGCTTGTCGAGGGGGCCCTGCAGCCACTGGTCGCCCGAGGTGGAGAACTTGCGCCAGGACACTTCGTAGCCCCGGGATTCGAGGAACCTGACCATGGGCTCGGCCTGGCCGACGGCCAGGGCGGATCCTCGCGTGGCGACTGTGACCTGCTTCATGCGGCACCTCCGTCGGACGCGCGCTGTGCGCGCTCCCGCTCGCTGCACTCGTGGCGTCGGAGCCTCCCTGTGCCGCACCCTTCGGGCTTCGGCTTGGCCAAAGTGGAACTCCGCTCCTGCTCCGTTCTCATAGATGAACCGCCTCTCCACCTGCATCGGGCTTGGGTTGCGTCTGGACCAGGGCCCGGAAAGCCAGAGTACGGCCCCGGGAGAGGATCTCCTTTAGGGCTTCCCTCTGGACATCATCCAGCCCAGCCATGGAAACCTCCAGGGTCTTTGCTTCATCTTCCAGGGCACCCCAGGCTGCGTCCAGGCGCTCCTGGGCGGACAGCAGATGCCGCTTCCGGGCCCGGGCCAGGGCGCGGTGGCGCAACCGGCCGGCGGCCCCGATCAGGTAGGGTTCAGCCTTGAGGGCCGCCTCAGCCCTCTGGGCCCTGGCCGTGGTGGTCTGGGCCAGAAAGGCGTTGAGGTCGATGCGGTGAACCCAGGGCAGCTGCTCCAGGCCGGGTTCGGAGTCGGGCGGCAAGGCCAAGTCGAGAATGCGCAGGATGGGCCGCTTGAGCGACTGCCAGGCATCCAGCGTGAAGATCGGTTCCGGGGCTGCGGTGGCCGTCACGATGGCGTCGAAACCCACTGGGTCGTGCTGAAGCCTGGGCAGATCGATGACGGGCAGCCCCAGCGGAGCGGCCAACTCATGGGCCCGGCTCTGAGTACGGTTGGCCACAGCCACCTGGAAGCCCCGCTCGGGAAGCCGTTCGGCCAGGTACTGGGTCATCGGCCCTACCCCCACCAGCGCCACGGAGGACCCATGGGGCAGGCCTTCGGTCAGGTGTTTGAGGGCGACCGTGGCCACACTGACGTTCCCATCGGCGAGCCCCAGGCGGGCCCGCAGCCTCTGGCCCTCCCTGATCACGTCCTCGATGGCGGTCTGGGCCTCGTCCCCGGCCACGCCCACCTGGCGGGCCTGCGCCAGGGCATCCTTCAGCTGACCCGGAATCTCACGGTCGCCAAGGTTGGCGGATTCCAGCCCGGCGGACATGGCCAGCAGGTGTGCCCAAGCTTCTTCACCCTCATAGCGACGCACCCCAACTCCGGGATCGATGACCTCTGCGACCCCTTCCCACACCATCCAAAGCACCCGCTGGCAGGTGGCGAGGTAGACGAGTTCGCGGGCTCCCGATCGCCGTTGCCACTCCCTCAGGTGCGAAGGCAGGCCATCCCGGACCACGTGCTGCGCCACCAGATCGAGGTCGTGGACGGGGGCGTGGAAACTGATGAGGACGGGTTCCATATCGGATCCCATGATCGGCTGATCGTGGCTGGGCCAAGTCATCGCTTCGTCATGTCGAGGCCGAAAGTAGTCGTCATCACAGCCTATGGCTCGGAACGCTGGGCGTTCCGAGTGAGGAAAAGAGCCTCAACTTCATCCCAATTCCATTCACCAAGGGGCGCGCTGCCACCCCCCCGGAGGCTCTGCTGGGTCAGCCAGGCGTCGTAGATCACCAGGGCGCACATGGCCTCGGCGACCGGAACGATGCGCGGGGCGATGCAGGGGTCGTGGCGCCCATGGGTGGCGATGTCCGAAGGACGACCCTCGCGGTCGATGGTCCGCTGGGTCTTGGAGATCGAGCTGGTAGGTTTCACGGCGAGCCTCACCACGACTGGGGCGCCGGTGCTGATGCCGCCCAGGGTGCCGCCAGCATCGTTCTTCATGGGGCCCTCGGGCCCCAGCGGATCATTGTTCTCGCTGCCGCGCCGCCGGGCACTGGCGAAGCCCGCACCCAGCTCCACGCCCTTCACCGCGCCGATGGACATGCAGGCCAGCGCCAGCAGTCCGTCGAGCTTGCCGAAGGCCGGATCGCCAAGACCCACGGGCAGTCCCTCGATCCAGACTTCGCAGACACCACCCACGCTGTCGCCCTCGGCGCGGGCGGCCTCCACGGCGGCCTTCTGGGTCTCGAAGGTCTCCGGATCCGCCACGCGGAGGGGGTTCTTCTCCACGAAAGCCCAGTCGACCAGCTTGCCTTCGATGCCGGCGATCTCCCGGTTGAAGCCGTGCACCGTCACGCCCAGCGCGGCCAGTTGCTGCTTGGCCCAGGCGCCCGCAGCCACCCGGGCCAGAGTCTCCCGGCCACTGCTGCGCCCGCCGCCGCGGGGGTCGCGAAGGCCGTATTTGCGGTCGTAGGTCAGATCCGCGTGGCCGGGTCGGAAGAGCTCCGATATGGCCTGGTAGTCGCCGCTCTTCTGGTTTTCGTTGAACACCACCAGGGCGATGGGATGGCCCGTGGTTTTTCCTTCGAAAACCCCGCTCAGGACCTGCACCCGGTCGGCTTCGCTGCGGGGAGTGACCAGGCTCGACTGGCCCGGGCGCCGGCGATCCATCTCCCGCTGGATAGCCTCCAGATCGAAGGACAGTCCAGGCTTGATGCCATCCAGCACCACGCCGACCGCGGCCCCGTGGCTTTCGCCGAAGGTGACGATGCGGAATGCGCGGCCGAAGGAGGAGGGGGAATCGTAGAGCATGGGCTCCAGTGTACCGTGTGATTTCAGCCTTTTCAGCCACACTTGCCTTCGTCAGTCGCGCAAGAAGGCCCTTCGGACCGTGGCGATCATGTGGTCCAGGTGTTCAGGCCGCAGGCCTGGATAGGTGCCGATGAACAGGGCGTCCTTCATGATGCGATCGGCCCCGGCGAGCTCGCCAATGACCCTGAAAGCGGACCCGGCCCTGTCCTTCTGCAGTTGAACGAAGGCGGGTTGCCGCACGAGGTTGCCGCCGAAGAGCATGCGGTTGCCGATCTTGGCATTGTCCAGGGCCTGAGCGAGTCCCGTGCGACTGAGGGGCGCACCAGACTTCACCAGCATCATGAAACCAAACCAGCTTGGGGCGACTTCGGGCTTGCCCACGGACCAGTGGAAACCTGATTCCGTCCAAGCCGTGGCATGGGTCGGGAGAGTGAAGTCAAGCACGTCCTCCAGACCCGCCAGCCCCTTTCGCAGGTAAGTCCAGTGGTCGATCCGGCTCTGGATGAAGCGAGGCAATTTCTTGAGCTGCTGCCGACCGATTGCAGCCTGCGGGTCGAGCGGCTTCAGGTTGTAGCCCAGGTGGCTGTAGATGTACTTGTGGTCGTAGCCTTGCGGAAGTTCACCGAGCTGCCACTCGAAGCGGCGCTTGCAGGTATTGTCCCTGCCCGAAGGACACCAGCAGTCGCGCCCCCAATCTCGGATGCTTTCGGCCACCAGCTTGAACAGGGGTTCCTTGACCACGTTGACCGCCCCGCCCTCGCCCAGCGTGAGGTGGTGAGGGGGATAGAAGCTCTGGGTGGAAAGGTCTCCGAAGGTGCCCGTGTGGCGGTCGCCATAGCGACTGCCCAGGCTGTCGCAATTGTCTTCAATGAGCCAGAGGTCCCGCTCGCGGCAGAAGCGGACCACCTCCCCCAGATCAAAGGGATTGCCCAAGGTGTGGGCCATCATCACCGCCTTGGTCCTGCCCCGGACATACGCGTCTTCAAGGTTTTCCACCCGGAGGTTGCCCGTGACTGGATCGTTATCGATGAAAACCGGGACGGCCCCGCATTGGATGATGGGGGCGACCGTCGTCGGGAATCCTGCCGCCACTGTAATGACCTCATCCCCGGGGCGGATCCGGCGCTCGCTGAGTTTGTAACTGGTCAGGGTGGTGAGGGCCACCAGGTTGGCCGAGCTGCCTGAGTTCACCAACATGGACCGCGAAACGCCCAGATAGCTGGCCAGTTCGGTTTCGAAGGCCTCGCCTTCCGGACCGAGGGTCAACCAGAAGTCAAGCATCGAGGAGACCCCCGCCTCCACTTCATCCGCATCGTACACACGGCCTGCGTAGGGAACGATCGACTGCCCCGGGATGAATGGTTGAGGAGCCTCACGCAGCTGCACCAGCTCACGTGTCCGTTCAAGAATTTCCTGGCGAAGTTGCCTGAGGCGCGCGGTGGTCATGAGGGATCCAGGTTCAAACGGTCCAAGGGAGTTGGGCCTGTCGCGCCGCGGTCTGGTAGGCAGTGATCTGCTCCCGGGTCAGGCTCCCGGGATCTCCACCCAGGTGGAGTCCGCGGTACCAGCCAACCGTTCTCCGCACCGTTTCGTCCAGGTCCCAGATGCCCTGCCAACCAAGCTGGAATCTGGCCTTGGAGCAATCCAGTTTCAGGAGTCCGGCTTCGTGGGGATGCGCAGAGTCCCGGCTCACTTGCACGTCGCCCTCCCCCCAGGCAGCCACCAGGGCCCGGGCGAGGGTTTCCACGGTCACGATACTTCCATCGGCCGGGCCAAAATTCCAGCCTTCCGCCAGGTCCTTGCCCTGCTCCTGAAACAGGCGTTCGGCCAAGGTCAAATAACCTGATAGGGGCTCCAGCACGTGCTGCCACGGCCGGGTGGCCGTGGGGTTGCGAAGCACGAGGGGGCGCCCTGAGGTGATGGCCCTGATGAAATCAACTACGATGCGATCGGGCGACCAGTCACCCCCACCCATCACGTTTCCTGCCCGCGCCGAGGCGATGCGGGTAGCTGAGGAAGCCGTGAAGAAGGAGCTGCGCCAGCTTGCCACGGCCAGTTCAGTCGCTCCTTTGCTGGAGCTGTAAGGGTCATGCCCCCCCATCGGATCACACTCACGGTAGCCCCAGACCTGCTCCCGGTTTTCATAGCACTTATCTGAAGTCACCACCACACAGGCTCGTACGCCACCCACCTGCCGGATCGCCTCGAGCAAATTGACCGTGCCCCCGACATTGACGTCCCAGGTGGCTTTGGGTTCCCCGTAACTCATCCGCACCAGGGCCTGTGCCGCCAGATGGAAGACCAATTCCGGCCTGGATTCCTGCAGCACGCGCTGGAGCCCTTGCGCATCGCGGACGTCCACCTCATGGTGCCGGATTTCAGCTTGCAGCCCCAGCAGCGTGAACAGGCTGGGCGACGTGGCAGGCGCCAAGGCCAATCCCGTAACGTCCGCACCAAGATCAAGCAGCCACCGGGTCAGCCAGGACCCTTTGAATCCGGTGTGCCCAGTGACCAGGACCCTTCTTCCGCGGAAAACGTCCTGGAACATCACCACACCTTCCACGGGGCCTGCCCGGAGTTCCAGAGCTGCTCAAGAAGCAGCTTGTCCCGGAGCGTGTCCATGGGTTGCCAGAACCCACTGTGCGGGAACGCTGATAGCTGATGCTGCCGGGCGAGACTCTCGAGGGGATATTTCTCCCAGACAGTATTGTCGCCCTCGATGAGATCCATGACCTCGGGAGAACAGACGAAAAACCCGCCATTGATCCAGGAAGCGTCGCTCTGGTGTTTCTCGTGGAAGGCCGTGACTTGGAAGCCTTTCATTTCCAGTACGCCGAAACGTTCGGGAGGCTGGACGGCAGTCAAGGTGCAGAGGGTGTTCTGCTCCTTGTGGAAGGCGACCAGGGCAGTGACATCCACATTGGCCAGACCATCGCCGTAGGTCAGACAAAAATCGTCGTCGATGAACGGCGCGATCCGCTTGATGCGCCCTCCGGTCATGGTCGACTCGCCCGTGTCCACTACGGTCACGCGCCATGATTCGGCGGAACGGTGATGCACTTCCATCTGGTTGCTGCGCATGTCGAAGGTCACGTCTGACATGTGCAGGAAATAATTGGAGAAGTACTCCTTGATGTAATAGCCCCTGAACCCGCAGCAGATGATGAAATCGTTGATTCCATGGCTCGAATAGATCTTCATGATGTGCCATAGGACCGGTTTGCCGCCGATCTCGATCATCGGCTTGGGCCGAAGGCTGGTTTCTTCGCTGATGCGAGTGCCCAACCCACCGGCAAGAATCACTGCCTTCATTGGTCACCTCCCACATTTGGTACGGCCTGGGCCGGCAATCAGAGCACGGACCCGGCATCCCTCTCCACTATGACTAGCAGGTTCGGGCTAAGGGCGATTCTGCGCTTGAAATAGACCTTGTGCAGGAACCGTTCAAGCCCCCACCTCAACCCAGCGTACAACAACCCCTTGATGGGCCGTTCCGGATGAATGACGTACCAAGGGGCCTCCCCCCGATGGCTGATACGGAGGCCGGTCATCGAGCAGAGCTGGACCACCCGGTCACTCCCGAGCACTGTGACATGGGTCAGGTCACCGTACTGAATCGCACGGCCAAAGGGCGAATCCCCGTTCGGGAACCTGAAGATCATGCATCCACCGGGTAGCAGACGCGTTTTCAGCTCGCTAAATAATCCGGGCAACTGATCAAGAGGGATATGCTCCAGAACATCAAGAGCCACGATGAGGTCGTAGGCCATCCCTGTGGGAATTTCATCCAGGGAGATGAAGGCTGGAAACCCTTGGCCCTGGGCCTTAAGAACCAGGCTTGAATTGGTTTCGATGCCATGCACTTCATGCCCTCGGGAATGAGCCCAACCCAGGAAATTACCATTCCCGAAACCAATCTCCAGAATCCGAACCACCTTGCGGTCGTAACCAAGGCGCCTGAGCTGCCAGGCAAAGGCACGTGCTTCACCCTTCGTGAAGCTGCCAAAGGCGAGGTCAGACCACCCCTTCCACGCTGAGTACGCATCGCTCGTCCCGGTGGAGGCAGAGGCTGCTGGAGACTGAGACATGCATTTCCCGCGATGAATGGCGTGAGAGGCCGTGAAGAATGTTTTTGAATGAGACCCGAAGATGCAATTAAGCCACAGGGTATCAGGTCATTGGCTTCCCTTTGGACAATTGGATGCCGCCTTCCTGCTGCTTGCATCGTTCTGGGGACGGGGGCGTGGTGCCGACACCCTCAAGCTCAGCGGAGAAGGAACTCCAGACGCTCCACCAGACGGTGGCCCAGGTCCGAGGCATCGAAGCGGGCTTTGGCACCCTCGAAGGCGGCTCTGCGAAGGGACTCCCTTGCGGACGGATCCAGGGAGCAGAACCGCTCGAAAGCGTGGGCAATGGCTGAAGGTTCGAAGGGATCAGCCAGAATCCCGGCCCTCCCATGATCGAGAATCTCCAACGGTCCTCCATGATCGGGCCCCAGGAGCACGAGCCCAGCGCCAGCCGCTTCGGCGAAGACCAGGCCGAAGGGCTCGTCCCCGGGCATGGCGGCGAACCCGTGGCAACGCAGCTTGAGAGCGGCCAGTTCCTGCGGCGGCAGGAAGCCATGGAAGGTCGCCGACCCTCCAAGCCCCAGCCTACTGGCCAAGTCCTTGAGCAACGGAAGCTCCCGACCTTGCCCGACGATATCCAGCGCCAAGGTCCCAGGGTTCTCGCGCAAATGCCTGGCAGCTCCATCCAGCAGGCCGCCGAGGCCCTTGTAGCCCCCGAAGCCCCCCATGATCAGGATTCGCAAGGGTTTCTTCCAGGGAACGGGCGGAGGGAGCTCGTCCCCAAGTTCAACCCCCGGATAGAACACCTCAGCCTCCCGGCCATAGATCCGCGCCACGGCACCGGCGGTCGCCGCACTGTTGGCCCAGATGGCGTCCAGTTTCGCCACACCGGCCCGGTCTAGGGAGATCCGGCCCCGATGGCGGGGACTCAAGCGGCGCTTCCAGCGACTGCGGCGCAGGGCCCCAGAGATGGACTGTCCCATTTTGCTTGTCCTGTCCAGCCTGCCCTCGGCGAGGGCCAACGCCATAGCGGGGTTGGCCTGCTCCGCAAACAGGGAGCGGTGGGGCTCATGGCAGTACCACAAGGCCTTACCCTCGAACCCGCAGAGGCCGAGGTAGGCATTCGAAGGATGGTTGTGCGCCATGGCCACTGCACAACCCTTGATGGATTCCCGCAGGGAGGACAGCGTACGGGGGTCGGGCCGGCCACGCCAGGAGATGCTAGGGGACGGAATGCGACGGGTGTCGAAGGGCCTCAATCGCCCCCCCATGGTTTCTGCGTCCCATCCGAAACAGACCAGGCGAACTTCCAGGCCTGCATCCTGCAAAGCATTGGCGAACAAGAGGATCAGGTTCTCCGCACCTCGGGGCGCGTTGAACTCCGGATGGAAAAGGGCCACCTTCATGGCTTGAAGTCTCGCACGACCAGGCGTGGATGCCGATACCATCGGCCCATCCTCGAGGTACCCATGCACCGCCTGCTTTATCTTGTGAGCTTGCCTCTGCTGGCCTTCCGGTTCGCGTATGCACAGCCCGGCAGCCAACGTCCGGAACCCCGGTTCACGGTCCGCGATGCCATCCGGTCGGAGTGGGCCCGGCAACCGCTGAGCTGGACGGAGGCGCAGAAGGCCGCCCTGCCGCCCCGGGACCGTCTGCGTCTGGAACGAACCATCCTGCGCATCGGCGCCCCTGGTACGCCCCCGCTGCTGCCTCCGGAGTTGGAGAAGCCCACGCTGGAAGCCTGGGAAACCAAGGCCAAAATCGCCCGCAGCCCCCAGGACCGCTTCACCGCCTTGCATTTTCTCAACCGCCTGAAAAGCCCCAAGGCCCTGCTGGCACTGGCAGGCCTCAAGCCAGCCGATGCTGCGACCTGGCCCAAGCATTTGCACCTGGAAGCGTCCATCGCGACTGCGCAACTGAACCGCGCCGAAGTGTCGACCAACCTGCAGGCCTTTCTCGACGCCCTGCACCAGGCCGGCAAGGTGGATCCCGTCCGTGCCCAGGCGGCACGGCTGCGGCTGGTGATGGCGGGGAAACAGAAAGAACTGCTGCCACCGGTGCCAGCCACACCGGGGAGTCTGCTGGCCTTGCTGGATGCCTGGAACCGCGCGCCCTGGGCCCAACGCCGGGAACTGGCCCTCCAGGGCTTCCGCTCGCTGTCGCCGGATTCCGCGGCCTGGCCCAGGCTGGGTCTCCTGGTCCCGGATCAAGCCACCCTGGATCGAGCTTGCGTTGGCATTCTCTCCCGGCTTGCCGAGGGCTTGCCCAGCCCTGCACCGGCCGAGGCCTTCCAGGTCGGCGGCAGCCCATGGTCTTGTTCGACCCACCCCCTGGCGCAGTGGTATGGGTTCCAGGCCCTGGCAAAACTTGAGACCCCCCTGCCCGTCCTTCAACCGGCGCTTCGCCTGGAACCACCCATGGGGGCTGCGACCCCTCTGCTTCTCGGTGCGCTCCTCCCGGCCCTCCGCCACCAGGATCCCGGTGTAGCCGATCAGGTCAGATCCCGCCTTCTCTCCGGTCCCGATCCCATCGCCCGCGCTGCCGCCATCGAGGACCTGCCTTCGGCTCCGACCGATCTCGACACTCTCACCAGGCTCACCTGGAACGACTCCCAGCTCGATTCCCGGGCGACGCTCATCCAGAGCTATGCACGCTGGAAGCTCGCCCCCGAAGACCAGATGACACGGCTTCGGCCCTGGCTTCAACACCCTGACTGGGCCTGCCGTTCCGCGGCCTACCTGGCCCTGCAGAAGCTGGATCCGACCATACCCTGGCCCGCCGCACCCCAACCCACCAAGACCGACACAGCCATCATCAAAGAGGCGGTCCGCCTTGCCGAGCGGGACAAGCCCGTCCGCCTTCGCCTTTCCCTCAGCGGAAAGCGCAGCATTACGCTCAAGCTCGATCCCAAGGTGGCACCGATGAACGTGGCCAACCTGGTGCTGCTGGCCAAAAAGGGCTACTTCGACGGCCGTCTGGTGCCGCGCGTGGTGCCGGACTTCGTGGTCCAGATGGGTTCACCCTGCGACACCATGGAGGGCGGCCCGGGCTACACCCTGCGCTGCGAAGACTCCCTGACCTGGTACGGTCCGGGCAGCGTGGGTATGGCGCTATCGGGCAAGGATACCGGCGGCAGCCAGTTCTTCATCACCACCAACGCCACGCCCCACCTCACGGGCAAGTACACCCGTCTGGGCGTGGTCGAGGATCTCGACCGGGCGATGAAGCTCCTCGATGACCTCGAACTGGGCGCGCAGATCCTGTCGGTCCGGGTGCTCTGAGGCCTGCGCTATTCTGGAGATTCTCAGAGGTCCGCATGGCGTTTCCCGGTGATCAACTCGTCCGCAGTCTTGCCGCAAGCTTGCTCCTGCTGGTGCTCGCTTGCAGCGCCCCCGGCAATGCCGTACCTTCGAAACCCGCGGAACCCTTCGTCCCCACCCTGAGCCTCCGGCCCGTGGCTATCAGCCTTGGACCAGGTGCCACCCAGAACTTCCAGACCGAGATCAACATCCCGAAAGGTGTCAGCTACTCGAGCAGCCCTGTGGGTTGGCGGGTAGTGGAACCTGATGGCGGGACCATCACGTCAGCGGGACTCTACACGGCGCCCGCGATCCCCGGGGTCTACCACCTGCAGGTGTGGCGCGAGGACTTCCAGGAGATCACCGCAGCGGCCACGGTGACGGTGAAGTGATGGACCTCTACCAAGCGCTCCGCCCGCTGCTCTTCCACCTCGATCCCGAGACCGCGCACAACCTGGCCTTCTGGCTGGGAGAGCGCGCCTGCTCCTGGCCCCGCCTGCCCGAACCCCGCCCTCCGGCCACCCTCCGCCGCCACGCCCTTGGCCTGGACTACCCGACCCCGCTGGGATTGGCCGCAGGCCTGGACAAGGGCGCCACCCTGCTGCCCCTGTGGAAGAGCCTGGGCTTCGGCCATGTGGAGATCGGCACCGTCACGCCCCGCCCCCAGCCCGGCAATCCTAGACCGCGCCTGTTCCGCTTTCCCCAGGCGGGCCTGATCCTCAACCGCATGGGCTTCAACAGCGAGGGCGCCGAGGTGGTGGCCGCCCGTCTGCGGCGGCGCCCGGCGGGCCTCATCGTGGGCGGCAACCTGGGCAAGAACAAGGAGACGCCCGAGGCCCAGGCTCTGGACGACTACCGTGCCGCCTACCGTCTAATCGCGCCGCAGGTGGACTACACCGCACTCAACGTGAGCAGCCCCAACACCCCGGGATTGCGGAACCTCCAGGCGCCGGAGGCCCTGAAACCGCTGCTGGGGGGCATGCTCGAGCTGAGACGGGAGATGGGCCTGGAACACCAGCCCCTGCTGCTGAAACTGGCGCCGGATCTGGCTCCGGAGGACCTCGCCGCCATCGTTGAAGTAGCCGTGGCCTCTGGCATCTCGGGCCTCATCGCCACCAACACGACGCTGGATCGCGGTGTCGTCGCCGAGCCCCTGCGCGCCCTGGTGGAAGCCAAAGGCGCGGGCGGCCTCAGCGGTGCGCCCCTCAAGGCCAAGGCCCGGGGCGTGCGCCGGCAGATCCTCGCCGCCTTGCGCGGCAGGCTGCCCCTGGTGGCCTGCGGAGGGCTCGGCTCCGCCGCAGACGTGCGGGATGCCCTCGAGGACGGCGCGGCCCTGGCCCAGATCTACAGCGCGCTGATCTTCGAAGGCCCGTCACTCATCCAGAGCATCTACGAGGGATTGAGGTAATTCCTGCGACGCTACACTGGAGATTCGAGGTATTGATGTTGTCACTGCAATCGAGGATTCGCGATGCGCGCCTGCTCCCCTTGGCGGACAAGGTGCTGCGGGGCGAACGCCTGGGCTTCGAGGATGGCCTGCTGCTCTACGAAACGCCGGACCTCACGGGCGTGGGAGCCCTGGCCCACCACGTCCGGGTGGCGAAGCACGGCCGCGCCGCCTACTACGTGCTGAGCCGCCGCCTGTCCTACACCAATGTCTGCTACACGCACTGCCAGTTCTGCGCCTTCCAGGCCAAGCCGGGCGATCCTCGGGCCTACGCTCTCTCCGCCGACGACATCATCCGCGAACTGGAGAAGCCGGAGAATGCAGGCGTCCGGGAACTGCACATGACCTCGGGCCACAACCCGAAGCTGAAGATCGACTATTTCGAGGACCTGTTCCTCCGGATCAAGGCGCGGTTCCCGGCCATCCACCTCAAAGTCTTCACCATGATCGAAATGGACTACTACGCCCGCATCTCGGGCCTGGCCACGGACGCCTTCCTGGACCGCTGCATGGCGGCGGGCCTGGAGAGCTGCCCCGGCGGCGGCGCGGAAATCTTCGACGAGGAACTGCGCGAAAAGATCTGCATCGGCAAGAAAGATGCTCAGGTCTGGCTGGATACGGCCGAGCTCTGTCACCGGAAGGGCCTGCCCACCAACTGCACCATGCTCTACGGCCACATCGAGGAGGCCCGGCACCGGGTGGACCACCTGCTGCGCCTGCGGGCGCTCCAGGACCGCTCTCTGGCAGCGGGCTACCCGGGCTTCCTCGCCTACATCCCCCTTGCTTACCAGAACGAGGACAACGAGCTGAGCGCCACCCACGTGATCCACGAGACCACGGGAACGCAGGACCTGCGCGAGATCGCCGTGGCCCGGCTGCTGCTCGACAACATTCCCCACATCAAGGCCTACTGGGTGATGATCTCACCAGGCTTGGCCCAGGCCGGACTCAGCTACGGTGCGGACGACCTCGACGGCACCGTCATCGCGGAGGAGATTGCCCATCTGGCCGGCGCCAAAAGCCCCCAGGGACTCCAGCAGGGGGAACTGGTGCGCCTCATCAAGGAAGCTGGATTCGAGGCCCTCGAACGGGACAACCTGTACAACGTCTATGCCGCGAGCTGACCTGGGCGCTGGCAGCCTCAGTTGAGCTTCAAAATGCTCGACCCGTCCGCATAGCCCTCTGTGGGTGTTTCCCGCATCTTCTGAAGCACCTGCACCAGGGCCCGGATGCGGTCCACCATTTCGCCGATCTTGGCCAGCTTCACCTCTTCGGGGTATTTCCGCTGCAGCATCTCGACCTGCATCGAGATGATCGCCAGGGGGTTGTTGATTTCATGTTTCAGGGTGCCCGCCATCTGGCGGAAGGATTCCAGCCGCTCCGTGGCCAGGGCCCGCTGATGGAGTTCGGTGTGTCCGCGCAGCACCTGCAACCGGTGGTGGAGGGCCTCCCAGCTGAAGCCCTCGGCCAGCCAATCCGTGGCACCGGCCTCGATGAGTTTGGGAGTCTCCTCTTCGGTGCAGCGCACGACCAGGATGGGCGTCGTGGCGAAGGAGGGATGATGACGGTAACTCCGGATGCATCCTTCCAGGTTCTTGGTTCCGCGAGCGTCCACCACCAGGAACCTGAACTTGGGCAGGGGCGGCGGCGGCGGTTCTGGCTCCAGGGGGTGCAGCCAGAGTTCTCCAGCCTCGGCCACAGTCTGGAAGAGCCCCAGCAGGTTCAGTTCGTCGCTCACCAGACCGAGCAGAGGCCTCGCGGGCTCTTCAGGCAGGGTATCCGGGCTTTCGGGAAGGAGGAGGTCCAGGGTCTGGTCGTTCCAGTGCCACCTCACACCTGCATCCTGCAGCCTCCGCTGGGTCCAGGAATCCGGGGTAGGCCCGTGCAATCCCGCAGGTAGCGCCAGCCGCAGGATCCAGTCGCCGCGCTCCTGGTCCCAACGGGTGGCGACAGTGGACCCTTCTTGGAGTTGCATGAGCACGGGTTCCACCAGCCCAGCCAGGGCAACCACCAGCGGACCACCGGCCATCCAGATCGAGGCGCCTGGCGCCTCTGCGGCAACCATGTGGGCCTTGCGCAGCCGGACCAGGGAGTCCCAGCGCTGGCTCAGCTCCGCCTGCAGGGCCGCCATGGGCATGGGATGACCCGCCATGGGAGCTTCCTCGGCACGGCCCTCGCGATTACCATGCTCAAGCAACGTGGTCAGTTGTTCGAGTTGGAAACGGATGGCCCCTCCAGCGCCTTCCGGGAGCATCTCGGCGCAGCTCTGGATTCGCCTCATGGGAGCTGCCATGGCAGCCAGAAGTTCGCCATGCTGGTCGAATTCACGCTGCCGCTCGGTACGCAATCTCAGCAATTCGCCCTGCTGTTCGGCCTGGCTCAGCGCCTGCCGGTTGAGCAGGGCCTGGCGGAGGGCCATGGAACCCAATCGCACGAAGGCCTGGGCAACCGCAAGGTCGAACCGGCTGAAGGGACGCCCCTCCGACTCCCGGTCGAGATAGAGGGCTCCGAGGATCTCTTCTTCATCCAGCATGGGCGCGCACAGCAGCGATCCCCGGTGAAGCTCCACCAGGCTCACGCTCCCGAAGCGGGGGTCCGCCAGCGGTTGATTGGAAAGGATGGCAGTCCGCTCTTCCGCCACATAGTCGAGGACGGACCGCGAGAGGCCAATGCCTTCCTGCACGTCACCCACGCGATGGGCAGTGCGCCACCCGCCCTCCTTCTGCTTCATCACGAGGAAACCGCGATCCCCATTCAGGAGCAGGAGGGACTCCTCCAGCAGACCCTTCACCATGGCGTCTGAATCCACCTGCCTGAGCAGGTTTTCCGTGGAGCGCTGGAGCAGCTCGATGCTCCGGATCAGCACCATGGCCTGGGCCGGCTCTGGTCGGACCTCCTGGAAAAGATCCCCCACCCGCTCGGCGAAGATGGTGCCGTCGAGCCCTGGAAAGCCCTCGGTGAAGGTGAGGTGCCACCCCCCCATGACCAGTTCATCTCCATCCTGGAGGGAATTGCCATGGGGTTGCTGGAGAGGGTGGCCATTCAGACAGGTGCCGTTTGCGGAGTCCAGGTCCCTCACCCACCAGATTCCGCCAATGCGATCAATGCTGGCGTGAATCCGGGAAAGCTCGGTGAGGTTCGGCTGGGATACGGTGCATTCCAGCGGATCCCTGCCCACCTGGCATGCCTCACGGAGGGCATACCGCATGAGCTGATTCCCCTCCAGCCAGGACAGGTAGGGCATTGGACCTCCACCCACCCTCTTTCGGCGGCTCGGGTCCCCACTTGAATCAGGACGGCAACGGGTACCGGGTGTCGTGGGTGCGGCTGGGGCGGAAGAACAGCATGGTATGGCCGATGGTCCAGACATGTTCCAGATCGGCGACAGCGGCGCACAGGGCGCTGGCGGCCGTAGCCTCGTCTTCGAAGCTGTTGGGATTGATCTTGACCTTCACAAGTTCAAGGCTGTCCACCATCACATCGAGCTCCGCGGCCTGGGCGGGTGTTACCCCAACCTTGCCCACGTGCAGGACGGGCTTGAGCGCGTGGGCCCGGGCCTTGAGGAACTGGCGCTGCCTGGAGTTGAGCATCGGATCTCCGAACGATCAGTTTATCGTGGAAGCCGAGGTGTTCCCATGCTTCGCCTTAAGCTCAGCTGCCTGCTGCTTTCCCTGACCGCCCTGGCCTGCCTGGCCACCCCTCCGCGCACCCTGCGGGTGGACTATGGCCACACCGGGGCTGCGGCCTCCGAACACTTCGGCGTCGATCGGGTGGTGCTGGAGCCCCTGCCCTGGCCCGGGGATCTCGGGAAGGTCGTGGACGACAGCAACCTTGGCAAGTACTGCTTCGAGGTGACCGACAGGACCAGCGGCAAGCTGCTCTACACCCGTGGCTTCTCAAGCATCTACGGTGAGTGGGAGACTACGGACGAGGCCAAGGCTCTGAGTCGCACCTTCTCCGAGTCCCTCCGCTTCCCCACACCGGAGGGGCCTGTCCGAATCCTGGTGAAGAAGCGCGACGCCCAGAATGCTTTCAAGGTCATCTGGACCTTCGACCTGGATCCCAGGGATCCCCTCATCGAGCAGGTTGCGCCTGCCGAGGCGGGTGCCCTGATCACGCTCCAGCAGACCGGCGCCCCTGCCGACAAGGTGGACTTCCTCATCCTGGGCGACGGCTACACCGCCGCCGAGCGGGGCAAGTTCGAGCAGCAGGCCCGCAAGGTCATGGACCTGCTCTTCCAGCAGTCCCCCTTCAGGGAACACCGGCAGGACTTCAACGTCTGGGCGCTGTGTCCACCCTCGAAGGAAAGCGGCGTCTCCCGGCCCTCCACCGGCATCCACAAGCGCACCCCACTCGGCACCACCTACGATGCCTTCGGCACCGAGCGCTACGTGCTCACCTTCGACAACAGGGCCTGGCGCGACATTGCCGCCCAGGCGCCCTACGAGTTCGTGGAGATCCTCACCAATTCAGAGACCTACGGCGGGGGCGGCATCCATAACCTGTTCAGCACCGCCTCCGCGGGGAACAGCACCATCGGCTACCTCTTCGTCCATGAGTTCGGCCACCACTTTGCCGGACTGGCCGACGAGTACTACACCTCGGATGTGGCCGTCACCAACAGCCCCAGCCGCCCGGAGCCCTGGGAGCCCAACGCCACCGCCAACCCCAAGCACCCCAAGTGGGCGGCTCTGCTCTCCCCCGGCGTGCCGCTCCCCACCCCCTGGAAGAAGGATGAGTTCGAGACCCACAGCCACGCCATCCAAAAGGAGCGCCGCGCCATCCGCGCCGCCAACCAGCCGGAGGCCGTCATGGACGCCCTCTTCGCCCGGCAGAAGGTCCATGACACCCGGCTGCTGGGCACCGACGCCCACAGTGGCAAGGTGGGCGCCTTCGAGGGCGCCAACTACGAGGCCAGGGGCTACTTCCGCAGCCAGGAGGACTGCCTCATGTTCACCCGCGACGACGCGGGTTTCTGCGCCGCGTGCCGGGCCGCCATCGAACGAGTGATCCGGCAGTACGCCAAATAGGCAACACTTTTCAAGAGCTCAATCTTCGCGCACCCAGGTCTGGGTACGGCCCAGAAGGGAGAACCCGATGAAACCGCGCACCAGCAGCTTGCGGCCTCCCTCATCAAGCCGCAGCTTGGCCTTGTAGATCTTGCCGTTGTCGGGGTCGAGGATGAACCCGCCCTTGAATTCCTCCCCCTGCCGGGTCAGCCCCCACAGGAACACCATGCCGATGGTGGGTTTCCCCTTCCGCTCGCCGTCGCACAGATCGCAGGTGGGGTTGGGCTTCAGCGGATCGTAGGACTTCAGGATCCTGCCCTTCAGCACACCCTGTTCGTCAGTGATCTCGACCAGCCCATGGAGCGCCCCGGTCTTGTCGTCGTAGGTCTTCCACCTGCCGACCGGGTCAGTGGGCGTTCCAGCGAAAGCCGCTGCGGCAACGAGGACCGTGACGAGTGTGGCGCGAAAGGTCATGGCGACTCCTGGAGGAGGCTGGTTGGAGGATAGGGCATTGTAGGGCCAGAAAGCTGATAATGCAGAGTGCCCGCCGGAACGAGGCCCCCCTGGCTTCAAACCACCGTGATCAACCGTTCGCGTCGGGCACGGATGATCCGGTCGCGTAATTCCGCCGCCTCCTCAAACTTCATCTGGGAGGCCAGCTCCTTCATGCGCTTCTCGAGCCTGGCGACCTCGCGCTCGAAAGCCTTGTCCTCCAGGTAGAGCAGCGGCTCCTCGGCAGCCCGCTCCTCTTTGGTGACGTTGATGAACTCCCTGGCCAGGGCTTCGCCCATCACATCGTCGAGGTTGCGCTTTACGGTCTCGGGCGTGATGCCGTGCTCAAGGTTGTGGGCCAGCTGCTTGTTGCGCCGGCGCTCAGTCTCGCCGATGGCCTGCCGCATCGAGCCGGTCATCACGTCTGCGTAGAGGATGGCCTTGCCACTCACGTGGCGGGCCGCGCGGCCGATGGTCTGGATGAGGCTGCGGTTGTTGCGGAGGAAGCCCTCCTTGTCCGCGTCCAGAATGGCCACCAGGCTCACTTCCGGGAGATCGAGGCCCTCCCGCAGCAGGTTGATGCCGATGAGCACGTCGAACACGCCCCGCCGCAGGTTCTTCAGCAGCTCCACCCGCTCTAGGGTGTCGATCTCGCTGTGCAGGTACTCGGCCTTGACCCCCAGTTCCTGGTAATAGGCCGTGAGCTGCTCCGCGAGCTTCTTGGTGAGCACGGTGACCAGCACCCGCTCGTCCCGGGCCACCACCTTGCGGATCTCCTCCAGCAGATCGTCCACCTGAGTGCCCACCGGACGCACGTCGACCATGGGATCCACCAGGCCCGTGGGGCGCACCACCTGCTCCACGAAAGCGCCACCGCTCTGCCGGAGTTCATAGTCGCCTGGGGTGGCTGAGACATAGACCACTTGTTTCACCCGGCTCTCAAATTCTTCGAATTTGAGAGGTCGATTATCAAGGGCTGAAGGGAGACGGAACCCATAGTCCACAAGGGTTGTTTTCCTCGTCCGATCCCCGTTGTACATGCCATGCAGTTGGCCGGTGGCCACGTGACTTTCGTCCATGAAGACGATGAAGTCCTCGGGGAAGTAGTCCAGCAAGGTGTGGGGCGGCTGCCCCGGCTGGCGGCCGTCCAGGAAGCGGCTGTAGTTCTCGATGCCGCTGCAGCTGCCCATCTCCTTCATCATTTCCACGTCGTAGATGACGCGCTGATGGAGCCGCTGTAACTCGACGATCTTCCCGGCGGCGCGGAACTCGTTCTCCCGCTCCTCCAACTCGATCTTGATGTCGCGGATGGCCGCCTTGAGCTTGTCCTCGGGAGTCACATAGTGGGTCTTGGGCCAGATGGTGAGTTCGTCCAGCCTGTCGATCACCACGCCCCGGAGGGGATCGATCTTCGACAGCCGCTCGATTTCGTCACCCCACAGCTCGATGCGGTAGGCCACGTCCTCGTAGGCCGGATAGACCTCCACCACGTCGCCCCGCACCCGGAAGATGCCGGGCTCGAAGCTCAGGTGGTTGCGCTGGTACTGGATGGCCACCAGATCGCGCAGCAACATGGCCCGGTCGATGGTCTGGCCCGTCTTCAGCTGGACGGACAGGTTCAAGTAAGATGAGGGGTCGCCCAGGCCGTAGATGCAGCTGACCGAGGCCACCACGATGGTGTCGCGGCGCTCCAGCAGGCAGCGGGTCGCGCTGAGGCGCAGCTTCTCCAGTTCCTCGTTGATCTTGGCGTCCTTGTCGATGAACAGGTCCCGCTCAGGCACGTAGGCTTCTGGCTGGTAGTAGTCGTAGTAGCTGACGAAGTACTCGACGGCATTCTCCGGGAAGAACTGCCTGAACTCGCTGAAGAGCTGGGCTGCGAGTGTCTTGTTCGGCGCGAAGATCAGCGCTGGACGCCCCACCCTGGCGATGGTGCTGGCCATGGTGTAGGTCTTCCCCGACCCCGTCACGCCCAGCAGGGTCTGGCAGCGGTCCCCCCGCTCAAGTCCCGCCACCAGCTGCGCAATCGCCTCCGGCTGGTCCCCGGCGGGCGAGTAGGGCGCGACGAGCTTGAAGGGGATTGCCTTGGCCATGACCGGCCCCGGGGCTCAGGCCTTCCGCAGGATCAGGCAGCCGTTGGTGCCGCCAAAGCCGAAGCCGTTGTTCATGGCATATTCGGAGTCGAGGGTGCCGGCCTGGTTCGGCGTGACGTCCAGATCGCACTCGGGGTCCTGGTGGTCCACGTTTATGGTGGGCGGGATCCTGCCGGTCTTGACGGCCAGGACGGCCACGATGGTCTCCAGACCGCCCGCGGCGCCGAGCAGGTGCCCATGCATGGACTTCGAGCTGCTGACCTTGATCTTCTGAGCGTGGCTTCCGAAGACCTTGCGGATGGCCATGCATTCGAGTTTATCGCCCACAGGGGTGCTGGTGCCGTGCATGTTCACGTAGCCCACCTGCTCCGGCGCGATGTCGGCATCCTTCAGAGCCGCCCGCATGACCCGCTGGCCGCCCTCGCCCTCGGGAGCCGGGGCCGTGATGTGGTTGGCGTCCCCGCTCATGCCGTAGCCGGCGACTTCGGCATAGATCTTGGCGCCCCGGGCCTTGGCCAGTTCGTACTCTTCGAGGATGACGATGCCCGAACCCTCGGCCATGACAAAGCCGTCGCGGTCCAGGTCGAAGGGGCGGGAAGCCCGTTCAGGCTCGTCGTTGCGGGTGCTGAGGGCGCGCATGGCGGCGAAGCCCCCGACGCCCAACTGGTTCACAACCGAGTCGCTGCCGCCGGCCATCATGCGGTCCGCATAGCCGAAGGCGATGAGCCTGGCAGCATCGCCGATGGCATGGGCGCCGGTGGCGCAGGCGGTGGCCACCGCACTGTTGGGACCCTGCAGACCGTACTTGATGCTGGCCTGCCCGCTGGCGAGGTTGATGATGAGGCTGGGAATGAAGAAGGGGCTGATGCGACGTGGGCCGCGGAAGCCGTTGGCTTCGTCCCAGATGGTTGTGAGGCCACCGATGCCGCTGCCGATATAGACGCCGAAGGCCTCCCGCTCGGCCTTGGTTAACTCGATCTGGTCGAACCCCGCATCCACCCAGGCCTCGTGGGCCGCGCCCATGGCGTAGTGGATGAAGATGTCCATCTTCTTCTGTTCTTTCTTGTCGATGAACAGATCCGGGTTGAAGCCCTTCACCTGGCCCGCGATCCGGCAGGCGAAGTCGGAGGCGTCGAAGCGGTCGATGGTGCTGATGCCGCTCTTTCCGGCCAGCAGGTTGGCCCAGGTCTCGGGCACGGTGAGGCCACAGGGATTGACGGTCCCCATGCCGGTGATGGCGACGCGGCGGCGCTGGACGGTCCTGGTCATGGGTTCACCTCGGGTAGGCTCGGGAAAACAAACGTGCCGCAGGGCCATGAGGGGCGCTGCGGCACGTTACGTTCGCGAAGGGTCAGGCTTTCGCGTGCTTCTCGATGTAGGCGATCGCATCGCCCACCGTGCGGATCTTCTCCTGCTCACTCTCGGGGATCTCAAGGCTGAAGGCCTCTTCGATGGCCATGATGATCTCGACGGTATCGAGGCTGTCGGCACCCAGATCGTCCACGAAGTGGCTGGATTCAGAGATGGACTCTTCGGGCTTGGCCAGCTGCTCGGCAATGATCGCTAT
>CAIQPH010000085.1 GCA_903873655.1 uncultured Holophagaceae bacterium
CCCATGCCGAAGTGGATGAAGTTGTCCCAGTAGAACGACGTATTCAGGAAGGTCACTGGCACGCCGAGGTCGGTGAAGAGGTGGTTCGATTCACCCTTCGCGTCGAAGTGGGGCACCTTGTACCGGCCCATGAGGGTCGGCATGCGGTCGTCGGTGAGGGGGACCCAGGCGCGAGTGTCCTCCAGCGTGGACCAGATCACGTGCTGGACGCCTGCATCCTTGGCCGCCCTGGCCATGGAGCCGATCTCGGCCACCTCCTTGTCGGGGGAGAAGTGCGCCCAGAAGAACGTCACACAGTAGGCGCCGTAGGCTCCCGAAAAGGCCTTCCGCAGGCTCCCGGGGTCATCCACGTCGGCGGCCACGACCTCCGCGCCGAGACGGACGAGTTCACGCGCCTTCTCGGAATGGATGTCCCGGGTAAGGGCGCGGACGGCGAACCCGCCGCCGGGATCGGCCAGGATGGCGCGGACGACTCCACTGCCTTGGGCACCGGTGGCACCGACGACTGCGATTACCTTCTTGTCACTCATGTTGAATTCCCTTCAAGGAAGGCCTGGGTTGGAACCCAATTCGATCCCGTGGGTGAAGGCGCCTACTCGGCAGTGGTGGGGTCGATCATCTGGTGGACGGCAGCCACCGAATCCGCAGGGAATCCGCCCTGCCTGGCGTGTTCTCGCACCATGGCCTCATTCGGGGCCAGGTATACGCAATAGACCTTGTCGTCCGTGACGTAGCTGTGAACCCACTGGATCTCAGAGCCCATGGAGCGCAGGACACCGCACGACTTCTGGGAGATGGCCTTGGGGGTTGCAGCGTCCAGGCTCCCTGCGCCCGGGATATTGCGTTCGATCACGTACTTTGGCATTTGGGCCTCCTTCTTGGAATAGGATGTTGTCTAAACAGCCGACTCGACCGCACCAAGGCGCTGAATGGAGCCGGACACTCATCCAAGATGATACTTATTGGGTTTGCGTCAATAGATCAATAAAAATTTTTATGCCGGTTATTTACAAATATAATAATTCCTGCAAGATGCCACTGGACGCTCAAGGAGGGGATCAGGCTTTTTCGAACAGCACCACGCGGTTGCTGTTGGTGCCCTTGTCGTTGTTGCCTACGCCCCAGATGTGGGCGGTCTTGGTGAAGGCCTGGCTGTTCACGAGGATGCCATGGGCCTTGAAACCAGCCCGGAGGCCAAGGGGCAGCACGACTTCATCCAGTTTGATTTTCCCGCGCTGCACCTCGCCCACCTCGAAGGCGATGAAGCCGTCCCGCCGGGTCACGCGGTACAACTCGGCGAAGACGGCCAGCATGGTTTCGGACCAGGCTTCCACGGTGCGGGGCGTGCTGATGCCACGGCCGATGGCCTCGGCATCGAGGCCAGTGAACCAGCAGCGCAGCCAGTTGTCGCCCGTGTAGTCCACCACATCGAGAAAGGGTGGCGAAGTGACGGTGAGGGCCACGGAAGCATCGGGCAGGGCGGGGGTCCTGCGGGCATCGGCGGTGAGGAAGCAGGCATCCCGGGCGGTGTTGGAAAGGTTGCGCCACTGGGTGGGTTCCAGGCCGGACAGCAACTGCTTCGTCTTCTTCAGGATGAGGGAGTGGGTATCCCGGTAGGTGGGTTCCTGTTGGCGCTGGGCATTGATCTGCCGCTGCTTCCCGGCAGTGAGCGCCTGGTTGGGAGGCAGGGTGTAGACCGAGAAGAACCCTGGGCTGTGGCCCGTCAGGCGGTTGGTCGCCACCATGCGGATCCAGGTGTCCAGGGCGTCCAGTTCGCCTGAGGCTTCCCGGTCGCGGAACCAGTCCCGCAGGCCGCGGATCTCCGCTTCCGTTTGCGGATGAAAAAACATGGCGAGGTCCAGGGCATCGGCGGCGCCGGAACTGGGGATCTCCTTCAGGCGTTTCACCACTGACGCGGGTTCGGGAGGCGTCAGGCGCGGCTCAGCCAGCATCCGGGAAAGGGGGTTCACATCATTGGCAGCCACCCGGCGGCCCAGAAGCGCAGCCTCAATGGCCGTGGTACCCCGGCCACTGAAGGGATCGTAGACCCGTTCGCCGGGCCGCGTCAGGCGCTCGATGAAGTGGCGCGGCAGCTGGGGCTTGTAGCAGGCGCGGTAGGAGATCTCATGCAGGTTCGCAGCCTGCCGCTGCCTTGAAGTCCAGAATTCCAGTGAAAGGCGCGGGTAGGTTTCCCCCTCCGCAGCCACGGCGTCCCAGGCCTCTTCGGGCGGAGGTGGATCGAAGATGGGCAGCCCGCTGCCGGGGACGAAGCCCGCGAGGAAGCTCCGCCGCACCGCTTCCGCACCCTCCATCGTCATCCGCTTCTGCCCTTCTGAATGGTTCCAGGATAGCCTGCTGGAGATGAAGCCAACTTCGAAGCGCCACCCCGAACTGACGCGCCTTTACGTGGCGGTGGGCCTGGGTGTGGTGATCCTCATGATCATCCTGGCCTACAAGACCGTGGGCAACCGGGTGGCCGGGGGCGGGCTGGACGCGCCCTCGCGCTGGGCACTGGTCGCCCTGGGTCTGGCGAACGTGCTGGCCATCGGCACCCTGCTCTTCATCGTGGCCCGCAGCCTGGCCAAGCTCTATTTCGAGCGCAAAAGCGGCATCCTGGGTTCCCGCCTGCGCACCCGCATGGTGCTGACGCTGTTCATCGTGGGCATCGTGCCGAGCCTGATCCTCTTCCTGGTGGGGCGGAGCTTCATCAACAAGAACGTGGAGCGCTGGTTCAGCCCGGAGACCGAAGTTGCCATCCGCGATGGCCAGAAGATGGCGGAAGACCTTCGCGCCGCGGCCACGGCCCGCCTGGATTTCGGCGTGGGGCGCCTGCTGGCCTCCGCCTCGGCGGAGCCCCGGGCCCTTCGCGCTGCCTCGGGGCTGGATGTCGTGGCCGCCCTCGGCGCGAAGGCCGAGGTCCGCGCGGTGGAGGTGGCCCCAGGCCTGCCACCACCGGACCTTACTGAGGTGGGAATTGAGGACCAGCAGGAAGGTCGCGACGGGCTCTGGATGCTGCGGACGGTGTCGCGCAGCGATGGTGCCTTGGCCGTGGGCGTGTTCATGCCCCGAGCGACCCTGGACCGCCTGGTGGCACTTGAACAGCGCTTCAAGGAAAGCCAGCAAATCAGGGCGGCGAAGGAACCTCTGCAAACGCTGCCCCAGAGCACCTTCCTCTTCCTGACCATGCTCACGCTGTTCTTCGCCGTGTGGTCGGGGCTGGCCCTGGCGAAGTCGCTGAGCGAGCCCATCCGTGCCCTGGCCAAGGCCGCCCAACGCGTGGGCAGCGGCGACCTGGAGGTCCAGCTGCCCGAACTGGGGGAGGACGAGCTGGCGTTCTTGGCTCGCACCTTCAACGCCATGACCCGCGACCTGAAGACCAATCGCGCGGCCATCGAAGCCCAGGCCAGCCGCATCGAACAGCAGCGGGCCTACCTGGATCAGCTGCTGGCGGCCCTGCCCGTGGGTGTCATCAGCTGGCGCGCCGACGGGGAGCTGCGCACCTTCAACGCCGCCGCGCGCGCCTGGCTGGGCCTGGAATCCTTCGATCCGACCGAGGCTCGCTGGGAGACCGTGGCCTCGCTGCCCCGCCTGGGCCGACTGCCCGAACTGCTGGCTGCGGTGCGGGCGTCCAAGCGGGGCATCCAGGAGGAGCTGCGTCTGGGCGGCGAAGGCGAGGGGCGGCCTGTGCGCGCCATCCTCGAACCGATCCAGGGCGGTGGCATGCTGGCGGTGTTGGAGGACCTCTCCCTGCTGGCTCAGGCGGAGAAGCGGGCCGCCTGGCAGGAGGCGGCCCGCCGCATGGCCCACGAGGTGAAGAATCCGCTGACACCCATCCAGCTCACGGCCCAGCGGCTGCTGCGCCGCAATCGCGAGGGCCGGCTGGATCCCGCCGCCATCCAGGAAGGGGCTGAGACCATCCTGGCTGAGGTGTCCAGCCTGTCGCGGCTGGTGGACAGCTTCAGCAGCTTCGCTCGCCTGCCGACGCCCCATTTCTCCTCCTGCGATCCGGCGGACCTGCTGCGCCAGGTGGCGGCGCTGTATGGACCGAATCATCCCGAGATCCGGTGGGAGCTACTCTTGCCTGAAACATCAGTTTCGGCGGTCTGGGATGGCGACATGGTGAAGCGGGCGCTCATCAATTTCGTGGATAACGCCGTGGCCGCCGTGGCGGGGAAGGGCTCCGTCCAACTCTCACTGTCCCAGGAGGGCGAATCGCTTCGTTTCGATGTGGCGGACAGCGGCGCGGGGGTACCGGAAGCGGATCGCGAGAGGCTCTTCGAGCCCTACTTCTCCACGAAACGGAAGGGCAGCGGCCTCGGGCTCGCCATCGTCCGCCGCATCGCGCAGGATCATGGCGGCGACGCCCGCTATCAGCCCCTGGAACCCGGCAGCCGGTTCAGCCTGGTGCTGCCGAAGTCCGGGGGCGCCAGGCTCTAGGCTTCAGGCCCCAGGAGAGCCTGTGCCCAGCGTGTTGCCTGGCCTAAAGGTAACCAGGGGCGCGGCCCGCAGGACCGCATCCGCTTCACCCTGAAGCCTGGAGCCTGAAGCCTGGAGCCTGAAGCCTGGAGCCTGAAGCCTGGAGCCTGAAGCCTGGAGCCTGGAGCCTGAAGCCTGGAG
>CAIQPH010000086.1 GCA_903873655.1 uncultured Holophagaceae bacterium
AATAAGCATTGCCATCGCGCAGGGCGCCGGGCAAGCGAGACAAGGAAGCTGAGGTTCCAGCGGAGCGGGACTCCGTGAACCTCAGCCGACGCCGTATCGAGCCGCCCGCCGCCCTGCGTCCGGGGGATTGACCATAGATCCCTGCCAACGCATGCGCTGGCAGGGGGCGCCCATCCGCCTCCACCTGACGCCACGCGATGCGTGGCTCCCGCTCGCGGGCTCGCGGAGGTTGAGCCTCCCCCGCGGCGTCAGCGCCCTTGAACAATGAACCACATTGCCCTGCGGGCGCTTCCTTCTCGGTATCGCCTGCGGCGATACGCGAGACAAACTGATACCTGCGGATGCATCGCGGCTGGGTGCCAACGATGGCAACGTTTATTTCGTTCCAGCTCCCTAGCCAATTCAACAGGCCTCAGACGAGGTTGCCTTCAATCCTAACGCCTTCTTAACAACCTTCCTTGCCATCCTCTTGGGTTGGCTGACACGGGAAGCATGAGGAGCGAATGGACCTTGCCCGTTCCCGTTCCTGTTCTCACTTGAACAAGATGGCCTACCAACCCAGGAACTCAAATCCATGCCCAATTACAGATCACTGCTCCTTGGTCGGCGCCTCACCAGCGAAGAGAGCCATGAGACCAAGATCAGCAATCCCATCGCTCTGGCCGTGTTCAGTTCGGATGCGCTGTCGTCCGTGGCCTATGGAACGCAGGAAATCATGGCACCCCTCACGGCTGCCATCGCCATTTTTGGAGCAGGTGTTCTAGGGTGGTCCTGGTGGGTGGCTCTTGGCATCGTGGGTCTGCTGCTTGTCCTCAATGTGAGTTACCGCCAGACAATCCACGCCTACCCCAGCGGAGGTGGCGCCTACCTGGTGGCCAAGGACAACCTGGGAGAAGTCGCTGCACAGACCGCCGGCGCATCGCTGTTGATCGACTACATCCTGACCGTGGCCGTCTCTGTTTCTGCAGGTGTGTCGGCCATTGTTTCGGCGTTTCCAGGACTGGAGTCCCATCGCATCTTCCTGGCCGAAGGCATCATCGCCTTCATCGCCTTGATGAACTTGCGGGGCGTGAAGGAAAGTGGATTGGTCTTCTCTCTGCCAACCTACGGATTCGTCATCTGCATCGTTGGCCTGCTGATCAAGGGATTCTGGAGTGTGGCCACCGGCCAGGAGGTGGCCATACCGGTTGCCACGACCCACATGGAGGGCACCTCCAAGCTGGCGGCCTTGTGGCTGTTGGCCCGAGCCTATAGCGCAGGATGCACCGCCTTGACGGGAGTGGAGGCCATCAGCAATGGCGTCACCGCCTTCAAGGAACCCGTGTCCCACAATGCGGCGAAGACCATGACCTGGATGGTGGTGATCCTCGGGACCATGTTCCTCGGCATCACGTATCTCACGAACCACTATGGCCTGACCTATCATCCGGATTCACCGGAGACCCTGCTGTCCCAGCTGACCCGGCTCATCCTGGGCGGTGCGGAACATGGAATACCCAGGCTCATCTACCTGGTCACCACCGGTTTCACCATGGCCATCCTGGCTCTGGCGGCCAATACGGCCTACGCGGACTTTCCCCGGCTGGCGGCGCTCCATGCCCGGGACGGATTCCTGCCCCGCCAGTTCACCAGTCAGGGGGACCGCCTGGTCTTTTCCAACGGGATCTTCATCCTGTCCCTGGCGGCGGGGTTCCTGGTGATGCTCTTCGGCGCGAAGGAAGATCACCTGCTGCCTCTTTACGCGGTTGGGGTATTCCTTGGATTCACCATCAGTCAGACCGGCATGGTGCGGCGCTGGTTCCGTAAAAAGGGCAAGGCCTGGCAACTGAAGGCAATGATCAACGGTCTTGGCGCAGTGACCACGATGGTCGTCATGATGGTCATCGCCGTGACGCGATTTTCTCATGGGGCCTGGATTGTCATCGTGCTCGTACCGCTGATGGTGATGACCTTTTTCAAGATTCACCGTCACTACATTCGCGTCAAATCCATCCTTGCGGGCAGCCGGGTAGACTTCATCAGCCCACGCAGGAATCGCGTGGTGGTGCTGGTTTCCGGGATTCACGCAGGCGTGGTTCAAGCCTTGAATTACGCCAAGGCGATCGCAGAGCATGGCGAAGTAGAAGCCCTGACCGTTGACTTCACCGATGAGCATGGCCGGGATAGCTCCGGTTTAGAAAAATTGCGATCCGACTGGCCCAGGTACTGTCAAGGGATCCCTCTTCGAAGCCTTCGGAGTCCCTATCGAAAAATCGTTGAACCCATCGTGAAGGAATTGGAGCGCATGCGGAGGGCAGAGCCGGAATACACCATCACGGTCATTCTCCCTGAATTCGTCACCGGGAACTGGTGGACGAACCTGCTTCACAACCAGACCGCGATGAGGATCAAGGGCTCCCTCCTCCAGACCCCCAAGACCATCGTGATCTCGATCCCCTATCATGTGGAACCCCTCGTCGAGTAGGCTCCTTTCCGGTCTTAAGTCGCCGGTGGTTTGGCTACTTCGGGGGGAGGTTCTCGAGGGCGAGGTTCAACTTCAGCACATTCACGCGCGATTCGCCGAGTACACCCAGTTGGGGACCTTCGATCTGGGCAACCACCAGGTTGCGCACCTTGGCCTCGTCCAGACCCCTCGCCTTTGCCACGCGATGGATCTGAAAAGCCGCGGATGCGGGGCTGATGTGCGGGTCCAGGCCGCTCCCAGAGGCGGTGATGAGATCCACGGGCACGGAGCCGGTTGCCTTGGGATCCGCAGCGCGGAGGGCAGTGATGCGTTCCTGGATGGCCTTGTGCAGGTCCTGATTGCTGGGCGCCAGATTGGAACCACCGCTGCTGGCCCCGTTGTAGGGCAGGGCATCGCCTTTGGTGTCCACGGTGGCCGAGGGGCGCCCCCAGAAGTCGCGGGGCGACGTGAAGGACTGCCCGATCCACTCGGAGCCGATCACTTTGCCATCCTTGACGATGAGGCTGCCACCGGCCTGACTGGGAAAGATGACCTTGGCCAGCCCCGTGATGACGAGCGGATAGGCAAGGCCCGTGAGGGCACTCAGGGCAAGGAAGGAGACGAGGGCGGGGCGGAGTTGCAGGTTCATGGAATCACCTATGCCGCGAGACGAAGGGCAACGAGCAGCCAGTCGATGAGCTTGATGCCGATGAAGGGAACGACGAGACCACCCGCGCCATATATCAGTAGGTTTCGCTGGAGCAGCTGGGCGGCGCCCACAGGCCGGTACTTCACGCCGCGCAGGGCCAGGGGAATGAGCACGACAATGATGAGGGCGTTGAAGATCACCGCCGAGAGGATGGCGCTCTCGGGGCTGTGGAGGCCCATGATGTTGAGGGCACCCAGGGCCGGATAGGTGGCCACGAAGGCCGCGGGCAGGATGGCGAAGTACTTGGCCACGTCGTTGGCGATGCTGAAGGTGGTCAGCGACCCGCGGGTCATGAGCATCTGCTTGCCGATCTCCACGATCTCGATAAGCTTCGTCGGATTGGAATCCAGGTCCACCATGTTCCCGGCCTCTTTGGCGGCCTGGGTGCCGCTGTTCATGGCCACAGCCACATCGGCCTGGGCCAGGGCCGGGGCGTCGTTGGTGCCATCGCCGGTCATGGCCACCAGGCGGCCCCCCGCCTGGTACTCGCGGATGAGCTTCAGCTTGGCTTCGGGTGTGGCTTGGGCCAGGAAATCATCTACGCCCGCTTCGGCGGCAATGGCGGCGGCGGTAAGGGGGTTGTCGCCCGTGATCATCACCGTCTTGATGCCCATGCCCCGCAGCTCGGCGAAGCGCTCCTTGATGCCGCCCTTCACGATGTCCTTCAACTGGATCACGCCCAGGGCGTGGGCGCCCTCGGCCACGACGAGCGGCGTGCCGCCGGCCATGGAGATCTGATCCACCGTTCGGCGTAAATCATCGGGGAACTTGCCGCCCTGGGACTGGACATAATCTTCTATGGCGGAGGCGGCGCCCTTCCGGATCTGCCGCTCGCCCAGGTTGACACCACTCATGCGGGTCTGGGCGGTGAAGGGCACGAAGTGGGCATCCAGGGCGTGGATGTCGCGCTCGCGGAGGCCGTACTTCTCCTTGGCCAGCACCACGATGCTGCGGCCTTCGGGGGTCTCGTCTGCTAGGGAGGAGATCTGGGCCGCATCGGCCAGCTGCTCGATGGCGACGCCCTCGGCGGGCAGGAAGGCCACGGCCTGGCGATTGCCCAGGGTGATGGTGCCGGTCTTGTCCAGCAGGAGCACGTCCACGTCGCCGGCGGCCTCCACGGCCCGGCCGGAGGTGGCGATGACGTTCGCCTGGATAATGCGGTCCATGCCCGCGATGCCGATGGCGCGGAGCAACCCACCGAGGGTGGTGGGGATGAGGCAGACCAGCAGGGACACCAGCACCACGAGGGTCACGGGATGGCCCTGGCCCGCAGCCCTGGTGGAGAAGATGGAGTAGGGCAGCAGGGTGGCGGTGGCCAGGAGGAAGATGATGGTGAGGCCCGCCAGGAG
>CAIQPH010000087.1 GCA_903873655.1 uncultured Holophagaceae bacterium
ATCATCGGCGCCCGTAGTCGTCCTGGAGCCGCTCGATGTCGGCCTCGTCGAAGACACCCAGGCTGATTTCCAGCACCCGGACCGGAGCGGCCGTCTCCGCGTCGCAGCGCAGGCGGTGGGTGCTTCCCAGGGGCAGCCAGATCTCTCCGCCCACGGCGGGACGCAGTTCCTCCCCATCGAGATCCACCACCACGCCTGGATCCAGTGCCACCCACAATTCTCCGCGGTGGCTGTGCCGCTGGAGGCTCAGCTTCTGCCCCGGGTTGCAGGTGAGGATCTTCACCGTGCAGGGCGTGTTCAGGGCGTACTGGGCGAAGCAGCCCCAGGGCTTGTCAACGTGGAGAGTCGTTGGTTTATCCATGGCTCCAGTGTAATCCGACAGGTGATGGGCGGTGGAATCCGTGGCCTCGTTTAAGGAGCGGATTGCGTTTTCCCAGAGGAAGGATCGAGGCCACAATGAACCAGAGGCTCGCCATGCACCGCCAGGAAGTGCTGCAGATTCTTCATGAGGCCCTGCCGGGGCTCAGGGAGCGCTTTGGCGTTTAGGAGCTTGCCATCTTCGGCTCCGTGGCGAGGGACGAGGCAGGACCAGGCAGCGATATCGATGTGCTGGTGACCTTCGAGGGGCGGACTCGCTTCCGTGCCTTCATGGGACTGCAGTTCGAGTTGGAGGAGCTCCTGGGCACCAGGGTTGACCTGGTCACACCCAAAGCCATGAAACCGACCTTGCGACCCCACATCGAACGGGATCTCATCCATGTCGCGTAACCCCAGGCTCTTCCTGCAGGACATTCTGGACTCAGCGGCCTAGGTTCAGTGTTACACCCTCGGCCTATCCCAGGAAGCCGAAGAGGCGAAAGCTGCCAAGGTGGAAGCCGCGGCGAAGCGGGCGGGCAAGGGCGCGTGACAGCCCAGGTGCAATTTTGTGCGTCCCAATGGCCTATTGTGCAGGCTCTTTCTTTGGGTCTTCTGCCCTCTTTGAATGAGAAAGAACCTCTCCCTGAAATATTCTCCACGCCTTGACCCAGTCACCCTTGGATGAAGCATAGAAAGCCCACAATGATGCGCCCCCGGGCTGCCCTGACGTGCAGTCCCGGTGTAATAGGAGGATTGGTCTCGATTTATCCGGGAGATTTGTGGACAGGGGAACAATGAAGGTGTTGGGTAACACAGGGTCTTCGGTGATTCCCGCGGACAGATTTGGCTGAAAGCAACCGATTGCCTTTCGCATGGAATCCAGGGCCGTTCCTTCACAGGGAATCCAGGAATTCCCGACCACAGATACTATTAAGCGTGGCTTCCCCAAAGGATCGGTATCTAGGTGCGCGGAGAATTTCGCATCCACATTTGGATAGCACTCTGGTGCGTCTTTCCCTGGTTGAGGCGTTGCTATGTACCCGCTTTCTTTAGCGATCCTTGATTTCTCAAAGGGGGTGATTATCAACCAGGATGGCAGCCAGAGCGGGGCGGTGAAAGCAAGAAAGCCCCCGCCGAAGACAACCAAGGCCCAATCGGACCCACTCCATTCACTCTCAAAGCAGGGAAGAATCACATATCGATGCTCCGGCCCTTTCCAGAGGTGCAGAAGGAGTGGTTGGGTTTTCTTTTCTGACCAATGTTCGACTACCCGTTCTGCCGGAAGCTCCCATGTAAAGACCGTGCCGGAGGGGTTCCTCTCTGTCTTAATATCTGCCGATTCGATGGGGCTGTCTGCCTCCCAACCGGGTTCTCTCACCACAAAGTAAAAGGAACCAGGAGCCGATGGCTTTGCCTTCCGTACCTTCAGATCGAACGACGGTGGTTCTGGAAGCCTATATTCCGAGCGCAAGGTTTCTATGGCTTGCGCTTCTTCTTTCGCTCGCCGTTCGGCTAAGTAGGTCGGAGATACACATCCAACTGAGATCATGGTGAAGAGTAAGAGCAAGGCAACCTGGAAGACGGTTCGACTGGTCGTCGCCATAACAGTCCCCCCCAATTTGATCCAGGAACACGCTTACGATATCACTATCGCAACCGTGTTTTAGGCATCCCACAAGCCCGAAGCAAACGCTTGGAATGAACATGGCGCGGCCCGCAGGTCCGCCCAGAAAGCAGTGCCTCCAGACTCTGATCCCCAGCCTCTGGTCTCCGCTCTCCAGCCTGATCCCTACAACAGATCTTCCCGCCCCTCGGCTTTCAGGCGCTCGACGATCTGCTTGACGGTCTGGGCCTTGTCGCGGTGACAGATGAGCAGGGCATCGTCGGCATCCACCACGATGAGATCCTCCACCCCGCTGGCGGCGATGAGCCGTCCACCGCCGAAGAAGGCGCTGTTCCGCGTGTCGATCAGCAGAGTCTCCCCCTGGCTCACGTTCCCGTCGGCATCGGCCTCCTGGAACTCGATGGCAGCGGGCCAGGAGCCCACGTCCGACCAGCGGAAGCG
>CAIQPH010000088.1 GCA_903873655.1 uncultured Holophagaceae bacterium
CTCTCAGGCGCTTCCCCGTGAGGAGGAGGAGGCGCACCGCGGCAATTGTGAACGGGCTTTCCTTCGGCTTGCCGTCCTTGCCTAGCGTGGTTTCCATGGCCCACAGCGCGTCCCCGATCTGGCCCAGCTCCTCATCCGACAGGGGCCTCTGGCGCGTGTGCTCGGGGTTGGGCTTCCAGCCCGACTTGCGGAGCATAGTCACGGGGTTGGAATTCAGGTCACGGAAGCCCCAGGCCTCGCAGCGGTCCAGGATGATCCCGCACAGGCCGACACAGACATTCGCCTGCCGTTCACGGTCGGACACGCTCTCGTGGAAGGCTTTGATGTCGCCATAGACCAGGGACCGCACCGGGCGATTCAGGAACCCAGCCCGAACCAGCTTCAGAGCTGATTTATAGGTGCCCGCGGTCGTGGGCTTCACGGTGGGCAGGTGCTCCACCTGGAACCTGTCCACCACGTCCTGCCAGAGCTTGTCCGCCTGGCGCTTGGGCAGCGGCTCGCCCTTACCGAATTTCGAGAGCAGCTCGTGGTATTCGATCCCCGCCTCTTCCAGCGTGCCGGCGTCCAGCGTCTTCCAGACGGATCGCTTCCCCGGAAGGTTGAGCTTCACCACAAAGGCCACGGTCCCGGAGGCGCCGATTCGGACTCCCAAGCCCTTCCGGCGTGTGTCCCAAACGTAGAATTGGCGCGGCTCTGGCTCAAGTGAAGCGATTACTTCATCGGTCAACCTGGCCCGCCGTGCCTTGGATGGCCTGGCCCGATCTGTGGGACGTTCCCCAGGAGTAAAGACTGGAACGTCCCATGGAATGTCCGAACCGAAAGGCGCGTCAATGCTCGCTTTCGGACGTTTGGGACGTTTCGGACGTTCATTTTCACTTGACTGCGGCGTGATGGCCTTCCCCATGGTGCCCCCCCAGGCGCTCTACTCCATACGCACAATCTACGGCTTTCGGGGGATTCGCGCCATCTATTTGTGATGTAAAGGGCCTTATTTTCTTGTATCTCCTTATTTATCAATCATACTTGGAGTAGATTGGTCTAGGCAAACAGATCGACGATAAGTTTCCCAAGCTGAATGTCGCCAGTTCAATCCTGGTCGCCCGCTCCAAACCAGAAGGCCCCCGGATCGGGGGCCTTCTGGTTTGGAGCGGGGAATGAGGGAAATGAGATCGATGAATCGCTGCCACCCTACGGTTCAACGCCAGAGTAGTGGAGGACCATGACCGCCATGTCGTCGTGCTGCCGCCGTCCTTCCGTGAAGCTTCCGACCGCAGCGAAAACGTATTCTGCCAGTTCCGAGCCCGGAACTTGTGAAGCGATCATGCTGCAGAGTTCCACGAGGCGCTCGGGTCCGAAGAAATCGTCGCCTGGATTCATGGCCTCGATGATTCCATCAGTACAGAACACCACGGAATCCCCTGGCGCCAGGTGGAGCGTCAAGGACTCGTAGGCGGCATCAGGGAAAAGGCCCGGTGGCACACCGGACATCTCCAGCATCTGACAGACGTCCTGCGAGATGTGGAAGGGTCCATGCATCCCGGCGCTGGTGATGTCCATCAGCCCGCTCGCGGGATCGAACACAGCGTATTGCATGGCGGCATACCTGCCCGATACGCCGCGAAGGGTCATGCGCCTGTTCAGCACGGACAGGACGCCGCTTGTGCCCTGCCCTGTCTTGTGGATGCCCCTCAGGATCCCCACCGTCAGGGCAGCGTACAGGGCCGCCGGTAGACCCTTCCCGCAGACGTCTCCAATGTAGAGTCCAACGGTGCCGTCGGGCAGGGTGAAGTAATCCAGAAAATCTCCGCCCACGTCCACGACGGGCTGGAATTCGTGCAGGACGCTAACGGGACCGGCCCGAAGCGGATATTCGGGCAGCGTCGCCCGCTGGATCCTCCGGGCCTCGTCCAGATCAAGCTGGTGAGCCCGCTCCAGCACATAGAGGTCCGCCGGGAAGTCGGTCCGGGCAGGAAGGGTCGGATCGGTGAGATTGGGCATGACAGGTTCCCGGGAGGCAGGATATTCGAAGGCCGTACCCAGCCTCTGCTCATCTGGCTGGAAGGCCGATCCTGCATCATCGACCCAAACCTGGGATTTTCTTATTAATTACGATACTTCAGGTGCTCTGATCCAAGCCGGAAGCAGTCGATGTGTGGTCAATTTGTGCAACCACACAATTCCCGTTCCCGAGGTATTCCACCCTGTCGAAGGCCTCCCACTTCGCGAGCAGGATCCCCCGGCCATGGCTGTCGAACATGCGCTCGGCCTTGGGCTCCTGGAATTCGGTCCAGGCGAACCCATTCCCCATGTCCTGGATCTTCAGACGAGTTCGGGTTGCGGACCGGGTGATCCTCACGGTCACCCATTTGGCCTGATTAACAGAGAGGTGCTGGCGCCGCTCGATCTCGGCCGCCCAGCTCCGTGTCCTGAGCAGGTCGCTCTTCTCGTCGTAGGTGATCCCAAGGTTGCCATGCTCAAGGGCGTTGATCAGCAGCTCGGAGAGACCGGTCACCGTGCGCTTGGGATCGGGGCACGCCTTGGCCAGCAGGGCCGTCAGATCGTGGCACTGGCGCAGGGTCTGGAAACGGAAGACCCCGCGCTGGAGCAGGCCCAGCGCCGAGCGGGTGGACTCGAGCTTGGCGAAGAACTTCTTCTTGGTCGCGTACTCGGCCGCAGCGGCCGAGACGACTTGGAGCACCAGCCTGGGGTCCAGCGGCTTGACCAGGTAGTAATGCGCACCGTTCATAAGTCCTTCCCGGATCTCATGCTCTCCGTCCATTCCGGTCTGGAGAATCACGGGAATGTCCCTGAGGATCCCGCTCTGCTTCATGTGCTGCAGCAGGGCCATGCCGTCGATTCCAGGCATCTGCCGGTCCAGCAGGACCGTGTCGAAGGCCACATCCATGGTGAACAGATCCAGCGCCTCTTGCCCGTTCGAGGCAAGCCTGACGTCGTACCCGGCCTGGGAGAGCACTCGCTCCAGGAAGACGGCGTTCGCGCGGTCGTCTTCGACAAGCAGCACTCTCGGCTTGGTCATGAGTGACTCCGGATGCGCTTTTACCCCTTCCCCTTTGCCTTCATCTCCACCAGGCGCTTGGCTTCACGGCGTAGCAGCTCGGCCACGTTGCGGTCCTTGACGATCAGTTTCATATCGCTGTCATAGAGCCGCTTGAAGTGGGTCATGGCCACGGGCAGCGGCGTGCGGGGGTTCATGACCAGGGCCTTGGTGATGGGGTACTTCTTCATCCACTCCCGGCTGTTGGAAATGATCCGGAGCACTTCCTCGTTCACGGTGCGCATCTGGGCGATGTAGGCGATCTCCCCCTCGGTGATACGGCCGTTCCGGATGACGTTCACCTGGATCAGGCGGTTGGATTCCCGGATGAGGAAGGCGCGCTCCTCCTTGCCACCCTTGATGGCGAGCATGATCTTCTGGTTGGTACTGAGCTTCATCATGCGCTGGGTCAAGGTGAGGTTGACCTCGTTGCCCTCGTGGTCCAGCACTGGTTTCTGGGCCAGCAGGCGGCGCTCGGCGGCCATCTCCTCCGTTTCGACTTCAGCCTCGGCCTCCTCGCTCGATTTCTCCTTGGGCAGCGGCAGTTCGGACCAGGCGCGGTCGAGGCGACCGGCCTCCACTTCGTCGATGATCTCGAGACGCTCCTTCTTCACGGCTTCCGGGATCAGGCGGAGGATGTCGAAGCGGAACTCGTTCACGCGCCGCTTGATGACAAATTCGGCCTCAGGATGTTCCTCGAGGAGATCGAGGATGCGCGGCTGCTGCAGCCAGAGCACCTGGTTGTTCAGGACGATCTCCAGCACTGCACCGGGCAGGCTGGGCACCGAGGCTTCGACAATCTTGGCCGTGAGCGACGGATTCAGGAGGGCCACCTCAAGTAGGGCGGGCTCCTTGCGATGGCAGAGCACCAACTGCAGGGGCCCCGGCGGTTCGATCGCATCGACCAGCACCCCCGACAGGAGGGATTCCGGCATGCTCGCAAAGAAGTCGAGAGCTCTTTTTGTGTAGGGCGTGTCCTTCAGTCCGACGTGGGTAAGGGCGTAGAGGAGGTCCCGGGTCGGCACTGGCAGGCTGCCGCCCACCAAGGCCATGGCCATGGGTTCGGGCAGCCGACCCTCGATGAAGCGTTCAACAATGGGATGCATGCTCATGGCCGAGATCCGTCTTCGTCATCATCAGGCACGGGGGGCCCTTCGGGAAGGTCTGGCGGCGTGGGTCTCAGCCAGCGCCCTTCACCATCGAATCGGCCGGTCCAGGACTCGCCGACACTCTGCCCGTGGGGGATGCGGCGGCCAGCCACCTCGACGTTGACCACCCCGGCATTGTCGAGCAGCAGCGTGAAGGGACCTTTCACCCGCAGCCGCCAGGGCTCCGAGAGGCGAAGGGTGCGCGACTGCGGCTGCCCAAGCAGGTCTGTCGCGGATTCGATGCGCACCTCGCAGGTATCCAGGGCCCGCAAGCTCACCAGGGTCCCCTGCTCATTCAGCGGCGCCTCGGGCAGAAGCTCCCCCAGCACCGGGTAGGGCGAAGAGGAGGCGATGGGAGGCGGAGGCAGTGTTGGTTTGCTGAGGGCGACCAGGTGGTTCAGTGGCGGCTTCCGGCCCAGGCTTGGTCCCGGCACGACCAGCCACAGGACGACCACCACCGAAGCTGCCGTCAATAAGGCCATCACAACCCTTTCCAGCCGTTCCTGACGGGGATCGGGAGGATCCAGCTCCGGCACGCCGGGCAGGATCCGGAAGGCCCCGGTATGGTATTCAAGGTCCAGATCCAGCCACTCGGCCAGCTGCCGGGCCAGGGGCCGCGGACGCCCCGGGGGCAGGGCCGCCCAGTCATCCCCCTCGATGGCCTCAAGGTGGCGCAAGGGGAGCTTGAGCTCCATGGCCAGCTTCTCCCGGGAAAGACCCTTGGCTTCCCGGGCCTTCCGGATCAGCTGGCCAACGGAGGGCGCTTCCGTCATCCGGCCCCTCCGCCTGACGGGCGCTCCTCGAGCGCCCTCCCGCTCGCGAGCTTGCGGAGGCGAAGCCTCCCTGGGCCGGCCCCTTGCGGGTCATGCGCTTCGCGCACGGTGGCCCTCCGCCCCATCGGACATGCGCTCCGCTGGGAGCGCATTCCTGCTCGCAGGCTCGCAGCGATGGAGCCTCCCTGCTGCGGCCTCATCCGGCCCATCCCACCGGCAGTTCCTTGAGCAGTCGGGCCAGGTGTTCACGCCGCTCGCCACGGTTGAGGCGGCGGTCATCCAGGCTGCCGCGGTGGGCCATGGTATCGGTCAGGGTGCGCTGCAGATCGTCGGGGGTGATGAAGTCCCGCCCTTCGAGCCAGGCTTCGGCCTGGGCCAGTCCCAGCCAGTGCTTGACGGCGCGCGTGGAACAGAAACCTCCCCCGGCGCGGATGCGCTCCACCATCCGCTCAACGTAGTCCAGCAGGGCATCGGCGATTTTCATGCTCCGCACGGCCTCTCGGGCCTGGCGCCATCCCGCCAGATCCAGCACTGGAGTAAGGGTGTCCAGCCGCTCCGAGCCCGCCTCCCCCAGCAGGATGCGCCGTTCCGCGGCTCGATCCGGATAGCCCAGGTGGATGGTGCAGGAGAAGCGGTCCAGCTGGCTTTCCGGCAGAGGGAAGGTGCCAGCGTGATCCAGCGGGTTCTGGGTCGCGATGACGAAGAAGGGTTCGGGCAGCTTGTGGGTGCTGCGATCCAGGGTGACCTGTCCCTCCACCATCGCCTCGAGCATCGCGCTCTGCGTCTTGGGGCCGATGCGGTTCAGCTCATCCAGCAGCAGTACGTGGCAGAACACGGGGCCAGGCTGGAAGCGGAAGCTCTGTTCCTTCGCGTCCCAGAGGTGGACGCCGAGCAGATCAGAGGGCAAGAGGTCATTGGTGCCCTGCACGCGCTGAAAACTGCCACCGAGGATGCGGGAGAGCCCCTTGGCCAGGGTGGTCTTGCCCACGCCGGGAAGATCCTCCAGCAGCACGTGGCCGCCCGCCAGCATGGCGGCGAAGGCGCGCCGGACCTGAGCCTCCTTGCCCACCACCACGGACTGGAGCGCCGCCAGCCCGGCCCGCGCGGCTGGACGGATCCGCTCCGGACCGAGGGCCGGGGGCGCAAGGATGGGAGGGGCCTGGGTCATGGTGTCTTCCGCGGGAGAGAGCCTTCTCCATCTTCAAGAGAAATGCCATGGTCCCGCAAGCGCTGAGCCAGGGTCCGTACCGTCAATTCAAGGGCTTCAGCGGCCTGGGGCAGATCCCCGCCTGCGTCGAGCAAGGCTCGGCGCAGCAACTGGACCTCGGCGGACCGGACCACGACCTTCAGCATGCCGTCGAGGGCCCCGGCCTTGGGCCAGGGCAGGACCAGGGGTGTGTCCAGACCCACGCCCAGGTCCGGAAAGGCGCGAATGGCGAGTCCTTCCGAAAAGATGAGGGTCCGGCCCACCAGTACTTCCAGTTCGCGGACGTTCCCGGGCCAGTCGTGCTTCAGCAGCTGCCGCTCTGCGCTGCGCTCCAGCCATACGGCCGGACGCCCCTCTCGTTTCGCAATCTGTTCCAGCAATTGGCGCGTGAGGGCCAGGAGATCCTCCCGCCGCTCCCTCAGGGGAGGCACTCGCAATTCCAGAGAACCCAGGCGCTGGGCGATTTCGGGTGCCAGGACTCCCTGGGCGTCCACGCTGCCCATCCAGGCCAGGTGACCTCCTGCTTCGCTGTCCATGGCCCGGGCCAGAGGAGCGGAAGCCGCGGCCGACATGTGCTCAAGCCCAGACAGGAAGAGGCTCCCGCCCGCGAGCAACCGGAGCGTTTGCGGATCAGGTCCCTCTGGCCCGAGGGTCGCGGCAGGCAGCGTCAGGTAGGGCGCGGTGGGGTGGCGGAGCACATGAAGCCGCCGGGCGCAACGCCCGCGCCCGGAGCCACGCTCGCCCCGGAACACTACCGAAAGCGGGGAGGCGGCCGTCTGGCGGAGCTCCGATTCCAGGGTCTGCATGGCCGGGCTGTGGGCGACCCAAGGCTCGGCGGGATCCGGTGGCGGCGCGCCCACCAGCGCCCGGAGGCGGTCGAGCAGAGCCAGGAAGGTTTGCAGATCAAAGGGTTTGGGGAGGAAATCGTCCGCGCCCAGCCGCATGGCCTCCACGATGTCCTTGGGTTCGCCGAAGGCCGACATCAGCACCACGCGCAACCTCGGATTCAGCCGCCGGGCCCGGCGAATCAGCTCCAGCCCGCTCATCCCGGGGAGCCGCAGATCCGTCACCAGCACCTGAAAGGGCTGGGCCTCCAGCGCCCGCAGGGCCTCCTGCGGATCGGCGACGGCTTGCACCTTCCAGACCGTGCCCTCCAGCGCCTGGCTCAGCAGCCGGCGGAAGCTGTCCTTGTCTTCAACCAGCAGGAGGTCCATGGGAAGAACGGTAGCAGGCTGTGGGCCAGAGCCTATAGCCCTCCACAGCCCTCGATGAAGCGCCGGCTCTGCCCTACGGCCTGGGCCTCGAAGAGGGCCGCACCCCCCACTACATCGAGACCTGCCTCCCGGGCCCAGAGGGCGAAGGCCGTATCCTCTTTGTAGACCCATTCCACAGCCCAGCGGGCGCTGGATTTAGCTGCCTCCAGCAGGCCCGGGAAAGGCACCGGATCCTCGGCGGACATGCCCAGGCTGGTGGCCTGGACGATGCCCACCGGCGCCAAGGCAGCCACCTCCTCCACCCTGGCAGGGGAGCGCCGGGAAACCTGCAGGACCGCGCGTCCTGATTCCTCCAGCACGCTGCGGCTGCTGCGAGCCACGCCGCCCTCCCCCAGCAACAGGACGGGCCCCGGTTGCTGGTTTGACAGAGACTGTCGAAAGGCTTCCGCATCGGTGTTGGCCCCTTGCCAGGGATCGCCCATCTTTCTGCGCCAGAGGGTGTTCAAGGGGCCCTGCAACCCGAGCGCCTCCGGCAGCGAAAGTTTCAAGGGCGCGGTGATGCTCAGGCCCAGGATGCCCAGAGAATCCAACGCTGCCACTGCTTCCGCCGCATCGCCGCAGAGAAGGGGCAGGTAGATCAGGTCCTTGAGGGCGTGCTGCAAGCGTGGATTGTGGAAGGCCGGCCCGCGTGAATGCAGGACCGGATCGCCGATGACACCACAGAGGCCGTAACCCGAATGGAGCTTCGCCGCTTGCCAGGCATGCAGCGTGGCGAGGGGCAGTTGACCCGGCGCGGCGGGCGGGCCGTCATCGGGCGCCGCATAGGTGAAGGCTCCGCCCCAGGCGGCCTGCATGGCCCGGCTGGGGATGCCCTTGGGACCCATCAGGAAGGCCGAGAGACGGATGTTGTGATCCCGGGCCCAGGCCAAGGATGCCCGTAGGCGGCCGTTGTCACCCAGGTGCCCGGCCCAACCCACCCACTTGAAAGCCTCGCCGGAAGGCAGGTCGCGCAATCGGGCTTCCAGATCAAACACGCCGGGCGCTACGTGGATCGACCGCAGCAGCCGCACATGGGTCCGGGCCGCCTGGATTTCCGGAGGGATGGGCTGATCCCACTCCAGGTCCAGCCACTGGGGCCTGCCCGGCAAGGCGCGGACAAGCTGGGCTAGGCGACCGGACTCGTCCTCATCGGGCCAGCGTCCGCCCTCGGACACGCGACGGCAGGTCACCAGGCAGCGGCGTTTGAGGGCATCCACCAGGCCCTCGGGGTCCACCTCCGGGAACAGGTCGAGCCGCAATTCGGGAAGGGCGTCCTCGCCCAGGTGCTTCGCGTAAGCCAGAGCCACATCCCACTCGGAGTGGGACAGGGTCACAAGATGGAACGGGAGGGGATTCACGGGCAGCGTCCAGGTCCCGCCATCCTACCGCCTTCACGGGATTGGCGTTCCACCGGGGAGCGCTCCAACGGATTCGAGCGCCAGCCTTACCAAGTAGACAGGAAGAGCACGAGTCAGCGGGGCCGGATGGCTCCTGGACCCACAACGGGCGACAGATGGTCAGGCCCTTGCCCTGGCGTCTGCGACTGCTGGACCCTTGCCATGAGCGTCCGCGCGGCCTTACCCCGCAGTCGGATCACCCGCCCACCCTGCCCCAGCCGGAACTCGGCGGCGCTGAGGAAGGCCCACCAGTTGTCCTTGGGTGCCTTCTCTAGCAACACCTCGCCCCAGGGAATGGAGGCGGGTCCTTTCCAATACATGGGCTGGAAGGGAAACGGCTGCTTGAGGTGCAGGCAGCGCCTCCCGAACTTGATCGACATGGGGCAGTGGCCCCGGAAGGTGCCGAATTCGACCTGCTGCCAGCCGAGGTTCCGCTCGATGGGATCGCTCGGATCGGCCGGCCAATCCCCGTACATCGCATCGATCCCCAGGAGGTGATTGGTCAGCCAGGAAATGGCCAGGAACACCACCGGGATGAGCAGGAGGATCCAGGGCGGCGGCGGGGCGCCTCCGGGGCGGGACAGGAACAACATGAGCATCATCCGGGCCTCCCTTTCTTCTTCGCGGCCTGCCAGGCCGCTTCCATCTGTTCAAGCTCTCGGTGACCCCACCCGCCTGCCCCCCTGGCGTCATCCTCCACACACTCGAACCGCGCGCGGAAGCGCGCCATCTGGCGCCGCAACGCGGCGTCAGGATCCACCCCCTTCTTCCGCGCCCACTGCATGAGGCTGAAGAGCACATCGCCGAATTCCTCTTCCACCCGCACGGGATCGGATTCGGCCTGCAACTCGCCCACTTCTTCTTTCACCTTGTCGAGGACACCTTCGAGGTCCGGCCATTCGAAACCCACCTTGGCGCAGCGGCGGCCGATCTCCAGGGCCTCGTCCATGGGCGACAGGGTGGCTGGAATGCCCTCCAGCAACCGGGGTTCGGCCTCAGCCCCCAGGCCCTTCTCTTCACGTTTGATGGCAGCCCAGTTGGTGAGCACTTCCTCGGCGCCGTCCACGGTGACTTCGGCGAAGACATGCGGATGTCGCCGCACCAGCTTCGCCACTACGACCCGTTCCACCTCATGGATATCCCAGGCCCCGCGATCTGCGGCCAGCTGGGCATGGAAGGCGATCTGCAGCCAGAGATCGCCCAGTTCTTCACAGAGGCTGGTCTCAGCATCCTCATCACCGGGCCGGTGGGCCGCCAGCGCCTCCAGCACCTCGGCAGCCTCCTCGCGCAGGTAGCGGACCAGGGACTGATGGTCCTGCCTCAGGTCCCAGGGGCAGCCCCTCTCCGGATTGCGGAGCGCGGCCATGACTGAGCGAAGGGTGGTGGGTACCATGCGACGAGGTTACCGAAAAATGCCAGGGCGGATGTACAACGAGCGCACTCCGGTTAATCTTCAAAGATTCGCCGGAGTGTATCTATGAAGGTTGCGCCCACCCGAGTTCTGGCTTTTCTGTTGCTGGCCTCGGCCCTCCGTGCCCAGGGCTATTCGGACGAAATCCAGGTCTACACCCAGGACATCCAGAAACCAGGGAAATGGGGACTTGAATTGCATATCAACCGGATCCTGCAGGGGCCGAGAGATGTGCCGGAAGGCCTTCTCTTCAATGGCTCCACGAACCTCACACCCGAGCTTTCCTATGGGCTGACCCCATCCTTTGAACTGGGCCTGTACCTGCCCTCGGCCCTCGACACGGACCACCACTACCGGTTCGCGGGCCCCAAGGTCAGGGCCAAGTGGATGCCAATCCAGCCGCCGGGTGAGGACTCGCCTGGTGCCTTCCTGGGCCTCAACCTCGAGCTGGCCCGCATGAACCGGGGGTTCTCCGAGGCCCGCTGGGAATCCGAACTGCGCCTCATCGCCGGACACCAGGGCAAGGACTGGCAGTTCGCGGTGAACCCAATCTTCGGCTGGCCACTCTCCGACGGCCAAGGACGCGGGGCGCCTGACTTCACCACAGCCTGGAAGGCCACCTACACCCACTGGAAACATGCTGCCCCTGGCGTGGAGCTCTACATGGACCACGGGCTCTTGAACCACCCGGATCCATTGAAGGAGCAGAACCAGCGCCTTTTCCTCACCCTCGATGTGGACCATGCGCCCTTTGTGTTCAACGTGGGAATCGGCCACGGGCTGACCTCCGCCTCTGAACGGTGGACCCTCAAGTTCATCTTCGAGATACCCATCTGAGGGGCTGGAACCTCAACCTGCTGCTTCCGCTTGCCCGGCGTCCCAGGTGATGGCGATGCCCAGCTTGTTCCAGTTCCTAAGGGCTCAGCTCTTCTTGCGAGACGAAAGCACTTCCAAGATGGTGTTCGCCAGATCCGCCAGCGAGGGATCCCGGGCGCCCATGATGAGGATGAGATCGCCCTCCCGCGCCTCAGCCGCCAGCCTCTCCACCAGCCAAGGCCTGGAAGGGGCCGACTCCGCTGCCACGCCGTGAGTGGCGATCTCCGCGACCACCTCGGCGCTGGTGATGTCCCGGGAGGCGGTGCCACCGGCGTAATAGACGTCGAGGAACCAGAGCCGATCCCCGGGCGCCAATTCCGCGGTGAAAGTCTCCACGAAATCCGCCCGCAGGAACTTGAGGGGTCCGAACCCGTGGGGCTGGAAGACCGCCAGCACCCGTCCACCGCTGGCCCGCACCCAGAGGTGGGCCGCGCGGATCGAGGCCGTCACCTTGGCCGGGTTGTGGCCGAAATCATCGACCACGGTGACGCCACGACAGGTACCCAGCACCTGGAACCGTCGCGCCACGCCCCGGAAAGCCTTCAGGGGCTCCCGCATGGCCGCCAGAGGCACACCCAGGGCCACGCAAGCCGCAATGGCGGCCATGGCATTCTCCACGTTGTGGCGCCCCGGCACCGGCAAGTGGAAGGGCATGCCCCGCAGCGTGAAGGAGGACCCTTCGGGCCCGAGCACGAGTTCCCCGACGCTGAGGTCCGAGCCATCCCCAAACCCGAAGGCGGTCCCACCTTCGGCGAATTCCTCCAGGTTCTCGGCCTCGCCCAGGACAATGGCTTCGCGGATCTGGGAGCGGAAGACGCGGAACATGTCCGCCACGGCCGCCGTCTCCTTGTGGTCCCGCTGCAGGTTCAAGAGCACGCCCACGGCCGGGTGGTAGCGCACCAGGGAACCATCGCTCTCATCGGCCTCGATGACCAGCAGATCGGACCGGCCTGCCCAGGCATTGCCCCACAGCCCCTCCCGCTGGAGCACCACCAGCTCGCCACCGGTGATGACCGAAGGGTCGCGGCCCACAGCCCGGAGGATCTCGAATACCATCGCCACCGTGGTGGATTTTCCGCTGGTGCCTGCCACCGCCACGGTCCGGTGTCGCGCCACCAGGTGGGCCAGCAGCTCAGAGCGATGCAGCACGGGCACGCCCAGCCGCCTGGCCACGGCCACGTCCGGAACGTCTTCTTCCACCGCGGTAGACAGGACCAGGGCCGAGCAGTCCCCCCCCAGGCCTGTTCCATCCTGCGGATGGATGGTCACGCCCAGCGCCTCCAGCTGCCTTCTTGCCTCCAGCCGCAATCCCCGATCGAAGCTGCGATCGCTGCCGCTGGCGTGGCCGCCTTTCATCGCCACGAACTGGGCCAGGGCGCTCATGCCGCTGCCCGCCACGCCCGCGAAATGAAGCCGTCCCAGGCCAAAGCCATCATCTTGAAGATCCCCGGCGATGAGCACAGGATCGCCAGGGTAGATAAGGTCGAAAAGACGGATCACATCCGCGTTGGAGAGGCGCAGGCAGCCATGGGAGACCGGCAGGCCCAGCTGCTCCTCCTGGTTGGTGCCATGCAGGTAGATGTAACGCTCAAGGGAATCCACGCCCGGCCCACGATTCCAGCCGTCCTCCAGCCCTTCCAGCGTCAGCACGCGGGTTAGGATCAGGTCCTCCGGCCGCGGTTCGCCGCGCCAGACTTCCCCGGTGGCCACGCGAGCGCGGAAGATGGTGCCCGTTTCGGCCCCCTCACCAATGCAGGCATGGATGCGATGCCAGCCGGTGGGCGTCTTGAGGGAACCCTCCTCACAGCCCAAGCCATTTTTCGCAGTGGAGATGGCAGCTTCGAACACCAGGCGCCCATCCTCCAGCAGCCCCAGACGCTGGTGGGAGGTATCCGCCACCAGGACTCGCGGTCCACGGGCCAGGTCTGGCGCGCCAGCACGGGCGAGCGCGGCCAGCATCAAGGCCCGGTAGCGGGCGATGTTCACAGGATCAGTCATCGGGCCCCCGCGATGCGTCCCGCCAGGGCGCTGGCGGCTACAGTGGCAGGACTGGCGAGCCACAGCTGGCCCGGACCGCTGCGGCCGGGGAAGTTCCGGTTGATGGCGCTGATGGTCACTTGTTCAGGGCCCGTGGAGACCCCGGGGCCGGCATTGATGCAGGCCCCGCAGGAACTGCCCAGCACCACGGCCCCCACTGCTTCGAAGGCGGCCAGCCAGCCCTGCTCCGCCGCATGGCGCCGCACCCCCTCGCTGCCGCACTGCACGAAGAACTGCACGCCCTCAGGAATCCGCCGACCTTCCGCAACCGCCCCCCGCACCACCTCGTAGGCGCAGCCCAAATCCCCGCGCTTGCCGCCGGTGCAGCTGCCCAAGTAGGCGATGTGGATGGGCACGGACTCGCCCAGATCTGCCAGGGACACGCCATTCCCTGGATCTCCGGGGCGGGCCAGCATGGGGCCGATGGACGCACAGTCCACCTCCAGCGTGTGGGCGTACCCAGCGCCCTCGTCACCACACATCCAGGGCTCCAGTACCAAGTCCACGCCCCGGCGTTCCTTCACGAAGCGGACCGTCTCCTCGTCCGGAGCGATGAGCCCGGTGAAACCGCCGATCTCGGCCGCCATGTTGGTGAGTGTGGCGCGCTCGTCGGTATCGAGGTCCCGCAGACCCTCGCCCTGGTATTCGATGACGTGGCCGATGGCCCCGCCCTCGCGGATGAGGTGCTGGGCCAGCAGGTGCAGGACGAGATCCTTCGCGGACACGCCCACCCGCAGCCGGCCCTTCAAGTGCACCCGCAGAGTGGGCGGCACGGTGACGCGGACGTCGCCGGTCACCCAGGCGCAGGCGATATCCGTGGTGCCCACGCCAAACGCAAGACAGCCCAGCGCCCCGGCATGGGGCGTGTGCGAATCCGTGCCCACCACCACCTGGCCCGGCAGGGCGTAGTGCTCGACCATGAGCGCGTGGCAGATGCCTTCGCTGCCGGTGCCATCCGGCAACTCGCCGTGGAGCTTGATCCCATGCTTCGCGCAGAAGGCTTCTTGAGCTGGTTTCAGAGATTCGGCCACCGCCAGCAATCCCATGGCCCGGTGCTCAGCCTTCATGCTGTGACGCAGGAAGGTGAGGTGGTCCCGGAAGGCCAGGATGCTAGAGGGATCGCGCAGGGCGGCATCGGGGCCCAGCGCCTGCTCCAGGAACTTCACGGCCATGGGGGTCACGTATTCGTGGCTGAAGCGCCAGTCCGCCTTCACGAAGAGGCCATCGCCGGGCTTCACCATGGCGAGTCCCGCCTGCCCCGTTGCCGCATCCAGCACCGCGTGACGGGCCAGCAGTTTTTCGGCGTAGGTCATGGGACCCGAGGCGTGCATGGGCTGAGGCGGTGCCACCTCGCCCACCAGGCGCGCGGCGTTGTAGGCGAAGAGACCGCCCCGCCGCACGATCTCGGCCGTCACCGAGTCCAACCCCGCGGTGAACTCCGCCAGCGGGATGGCTTCGCCGCGCCGGAGCCGCGGGATCAGGCCGAAGTCCATGCTGGTGAGCAGCCCCAGATTCTGGCAGTTCTGGCGGTAGATGCGCTCGAAGCTCTCGGCAATCACCAGGCGGATGCCCGAGCACTGTTCCGCATAGGGACTGGCCTCGCGGCTGCTGCCTTTGCCCCGGCGCTTCCCCGCCACGCTGATGGAGAAGCCGCCAGCGCGAACAGTTCCTTCCTTCACCGGAAAAGCCTCACCACACTTCAGGCCCAGGTAGGGGAAGTCGCCCAGCTTCTCGTCGAAGTGGTAGCAGATGAAGGCGGGGGTGATCTCATCAGTGCTGATCTGGTCCCGGAGGGGCAAGGCCTCAGCAAGATCCAGATCCTCGCCAGCGAGCTGGCGGAGGATCCGTGCCGGATCCTCCGTGAGAAATAGAATTCGACCATCGAAGCGGACGTTCTTGGACAACATCCCATCAGGGTACGACAGGATCGCGCCAGAGCAGCCTTAATGAAGCCTCCTGTGGAGGAAGGCAGGTGCCTTACTTGGCTGGGAGCGGCGCAGTGGGCACCCGTTTGACGGGCCCGCAGGATTCTTGGTAGAAGATGAACTTCCAGGCTCCATCGACCTTGCGGAGCAGGAACGAGGCAGCCTCCGGGTCGACAACCCACTGCGCACCCTTCTTCGAAGTGCCGTCGACCTTGTAGCTCCAGGCATACAGAACGAGGTCCGGGGCCAGGATGCGGAGCTCCTCCTGGATCCTCGTGAAGCTCATGCTCGCCTGGCTGGCGTAAAAGGCTCGAAGCCCCTCCCGAAGCAGCTTCGGCTCGAGGATCTGACCCTCTGAACTGACGACCAGAGTGTCCTTATCCTGCTGGAAGTCCTTTGCGGCAACGTCGATATCCAACCTCTGGCACCCATTGGCCATGGCCTGGACCACGGCCTTCACTTCCTTGACGATCTGAACCTTCTGAGCCTCGGCCAGGGGAGCCTCCTGATTTGGTGGGCCGGCGAACGCAAGGGTCGTCAGGAGAACGAAGGTGGGGGGAATGGACAAGGCCATGAGTCCTCCAGTGAAGGGATGAACGGCTGTGCGTCGACTGGGAAGGAATTCGTGGCCCGATGGTAGATGGGCCCGCGGACAGACCGCAAGGCCTCCCAAATCTTCGAAGCCTCGCCAGCCGACTTGCGAGGGATTCATGGTGGATCCCCGAGGAGGATTTCACCGCGCCCCCTGCCTCCCACCTGCGCTATAACTGTCCGGAAACCCAGACCTGCAGGAGGCGCGTGATGCACGCCCGAGTTCTGTTCCTTGGCCTGGCCTGGATGGCCCTGGCGCTTGGTCAGGCCCAGGAAGTGCCATCCCCTGCCCCCCAGGCCGCCGCATCCCAGGAGCAGCTGGACGGAGGCCTGCTGGAGCCCGCGTGGTTCGGCCCGGGCCCGGTCTGGTCCAGGGACTGGCGAGTGGACTACTTCTGGGCGAAGCCTGGCGTGCGGATGGATCCCCCCGCCATCTACCTCAGTCCCTGGGAAGAGCCGAAGTTCCTGTCTGAGCGGGGTTCCCTGGACTACGCCTCAGGCTGGCAGGCCGCCGAGCTCCTCCAATATCGGCTCCGGACCCGCCTGAAGGGAATCCCTGGAATCCGACTGGCGACTTCTCCCGAACAGACGCCCTACCACGCCCTGGGGCGGATCGTGGAGGCCACTCACATCCGCCAGGGGGCCGTGGCTACCTTCGGCCTTGCAGCGGGCCTTCCCACCTTCACCTGGGATTTTAAGGTGGTGGACGTGCGTACCGGCGAGGTGCTGCTGGCCTCCCATCACCGCAGCATCTGGGGCCCTGCCTCCACCTGGATCACGGCCCTGGAGCCGTCCTTGAGAACCATGGTGGGGCTGCCACCCTTCCCAAAGTGGGAAGTGCCTCCAGACAGCCAGCAGCAGGAGGACGGGAGCTGGACCTGGGAGGCGCCAGGCCTGCGCCTCCGACCAGGTTGCCTGGAGGCCGGCAGCTGGACAGCCGAAACAGACACGGGTGGCTGGTGGAAAATGTGGACCAACGGCCCCATGGCATCCTCCATGGCCGCGGGTATCCAGGTGTTCCTGCAGGAGCGGGTGGCCCGCTCCGGATTGGCCAGACGCCCCGAAGAAGAGTCCGCCTACCTCCTCACCGGCCAGATCTTCTCCACCCCCAAAGACCTCAAGGTCCGGTACCGGGCCGTCGTGACGGAAGTGGCCACAGGCCGGATCGTCGCCCGCCACGAGATCCGTTCCCCCATCGGCCTACCGAATGGGGTTTGGACCGAAGTTTCCGAGCGGCTGGTCTCCCACTTGGAGACGCTGCAGGAAGCGGCCGCGAACTTCCCTGGTTCAGGCGCTGAGCCACCCTCAACCGAAATGAACCACCCACCCGAGCAAGGGCCTTCAGGCGCGTCCGGCCCCCAGGCTGTGAGTCCCGTGGCAGACAAGGGTGAGGCGAGTCCCCAACCCGTTAGCCCAGGGACTCACAAAGGCGTGGCTGGTCCTCCACTCTCGAGTCCGACAGTTGATCAGGGCTCAGCATTTCCCCAGCCCGCGGGTCCTGTGGCTGAAGGGGTCGTGGCAAACCCCCAACCCGCGAGTACGTTCGCCGATAAGGGCCCGGCGGTCCCCGCAGTCCAGGCTCCCGCTCCGCCCTGGGAGGGTCTGGATCGCCTCGCTCCAGCGAGCGGAGCCGTGGATAAGGCCTGGGTGAGTCCGACGCTGAGTCTGGCGGGACGGACCCTCCTGGTGGCTGACTGGGGCGAGCCCGTGCTCAAGCCTGAAGCCGACGCGTATGACCAGCGCGTCGCCAAAGGGATCTCTGTGCTGGCACCGGCCTGGCTCTACGGTGCACTGGCCTCGCACCCCGATCGCGGCTTCCGGATCCACCGGCAGGAAGGCGATGTGCGCCTGGAGGGCCGGGTGGTGCACCTCTATCAGCCGGACCGATCCAAGTTCTGGACGATGATGGGTCAGGCCTACACCCTCGGTCTTTCGACGAAGGCAGAGGGGATTCTCCAGATCCGGGTGGTGGACATCCCCACCGGCAGGACCCTGGCCCTGGTCGAAGAGAACCTGGGCAGCTTCCAGATGGCCTCGTCGGGCATTCCTTACAAGGCCTTCAAGTGGCTGGCGCAGGATCTGGTCCCGTGGCTCCTGAAGGAAGGGCTTCGCCCGCAGCAACCGAAGGCCACAACGCCGGAGGCACCTTAGGTCGGACGACCATGGACCCAGGCACAGCCCAAGGAGTCGGGACCCTCCCAGCGAGCCGCCTGCCATCCCTTGGTGTCTCAGAATTCGCCGCCGGAAGACAGGACGCGAGGAGGAAAAGCAACTTACCCGTAGTAAAGTATGGAATAGTTGCGCTTGGATGGCACCACTGGAGTTAGGATCTGCAGGCGACAGGAGCCCATCATGAACGCCTTTGAGTCCGACCTCCAGGCCACCCAGAAGTACTTCGACAGCCCCCGGTTCGCCGGGATCCGGCGGCTTTACTCTGCGCGGCAGGTAGTCGAGCAGCGGGGCCTCATCGCCCAGGACTACACCGTGGCGCGGGAGGCAGCGGAGGCTTTCCATGCCCGGCTCCGGGAACTCTTCTCGGCCCGGAAGTCCATCACCACCTTCGGGCCTTATTCCCCAGGACAGGCCGTGGCCATGAAGCGGAAGGGCATCGAGGGGATCTACCTGGGAGGGTGGGCCACCTCGGCGAAAGGATCTGTCTCCGAGGACCCCGGGCCGGATCTGGCCAGCTATCCGCTCTCCCAGGTTCCCGATGAGGCTTCCGGGCTGGTCCGAGCCCTGCTCACCGCGGATCGCAACCAGCGCTTCCTGCGCGCCCGGATGTCCCCCGACCAAGCCGCTGCCTCCGCCGAGGTCGACTTCCGCCCCTTCATCATCGCCGACGCCGACACTGGGCACGGCGGGGATCCCCATGTCCGCAACCTGATCCGCCGCTTCGTCGAGGCCGGCGTCCCCGGCTACCACATCGAGGACCAGCGCCCGGGCACCAAGAAGTGCGGCCACCAGGGCGGCAAGGTGCTGGTGCCCTCCGATGAGCAGATCAAGCGGCTGAACGCGGCCCGGTTCCAGCTCGACGTCATGCGGGTCCCGGGCATCATCGTGGCCCGCACGGATGCGGAAGCCGCCAATCTCCTGGAAGGCCGGAGTGATGAGCGGGACCAGCCCTTCATCCTCGGGGCGAGCAATCCCTTCGTGCCTTCCTACAAGACCTGCATCCTCGCCCTGCATCGCCGGTTCTACGCCTTGGGCGTCACTGAACTCAACGGGCACCTGCTCTACGAGATCCCTGACTTTCAGTACGCGGCGGCGGATGCCTGGCTGGACCGTTCGGGTCTCGAAGCCGTGATCGCAGAGCAAGCCGCAGCCTGGCTCGCGGGTTCCTTCGTCCATCTCGATGCCATGTTCGACAAGGTCGAGTCGCGCTTCATGGAAGCCTGGGAGGCCGATGCCGGACTGCAGACCTACGGCGATGCCGTGGCCGAGGTGCTTGCCTTCAGACTCTCCGAGGACGAGATCCTCCCGATCACCCTTGAAGAATGGAATGCCTTTGCCCACACGGCCTCCTTGGGTGCAGCCCAGGAGCGGGCCGAGAGTCTCGGGATCTACGTGACCTGGGACTGCGAGACCGCTAAGACTGCGGAGGGCTACTACCAGGTCCGTGGGGGGATTCCCTACGCCATCGCGAAATCCCTCGCGGCCGCACCCTTCGCGGACATCCTCTGGATGGAGACGAAAACGGCGGATCTGGCCGACGCCAAGCTCTTTGCAGACGCCATCCATGCGGTCTTCCCGGACAAGATGCTCGCCTACAACCTGTCGCCCTCCTTCAGCTGGGATTCGACGGGCATGAGCGAGGAGCAGATGCGCCGCTTCCCTGAGGAACTGGGGAACCTGGGTTTCGTCTTCAACTTCATCACCTATGGCGGCCACCAGGTCGACGGCCTGGCGGCGGAGGATTTCGCCACAGCCCTGAAACAGGACGGCATGCTCGCCCTGGCCAGCCTCCAGCGGAAGTTCCGGCTGCTTGAATCACCCTACCGGACACCCCAGACCCTGGTGGGTGGTCCCCGACTGGATGCGGCCCTCGCCGCCTCCTCAGGTCGGACCTCGACAACCAAGGCCATGGGGAAGGGCTCGACCCAGCACCAGCACCTGATCCAGACCGAGGTTCCGAAGAAGCTCCTGGAAGAGTGGCTGGCCCTCTGGCGGGAACACTATGGCATCCAGGAAGCCCTGGGCGTCACCCTGCTTCCCCACCGGGCCGGTTCAGAGCTGCTGGAGATCACGGTCGTCGGCAAGGGTGGGGAGAAGCACGCCAATCTGATCTTCGCCCACATCCGGGACCGACGGGGCCGGAGCATTCTCTCGGTCAGGGACCAGAACACCTTCTCGAAGCAGCTTCGGAAGAAGCGGCTGATGACTCTGGTCCACCTCTTCCTGATCCATCGCTTCAAGGTGGATTCCGTCCACTACGTCTCTCCCACCGAGGACAACCAGTACCAGGCGGGAAAGATGCGGGACCAGGGGCTCTATACAGAAGTGGCCCATGAGGTCGGCCAGATCATCGTCGCCGACATCAACCCGGAAAAGATCAAGGCCCTTCTCGATCCCGGGAAGGAGGCCCTCCGGAAACTCATCAGGAAGGAAAGCTGAGTCTGGAAGAATTAAGAAGAAGGCCCCCGGTCGGGGGCCTTCTTCTTGGGCGCTGGAGCCCGCTCAGTCCTTCTCTTCCTCGGCCTTCAACTTGGCTTCCTGCTCGTCGAGGTGCTTCATGAGCCGCTCAGCCAGTTCTTCGTCGTCCAGCGGCGTGAACATGTCGTCCTTCACCTCGAAGATCTCCAGGCTCAGGCCTTCCTCGGGATCGGCAGTGCCGTCCTCCTGGGCCTGAAGCTCGGCCAGGGGTGCCAGGATGGCGAAGTTGCGACCCTCGAACGCGAGCTCTTCCAGGATCGCGAACTCTTCCTTTTCGCCGTTCTCGTCTTCGAGTTCGACGACTTCGATTTCAAAGGAATCATCGTGATCGTGGTTGCAGTCCGGTCCGTGTTCGTGACCCTCGTGAGCCATGGGCTCCTCCTTGCGCAAGGGACCAGAATAAGGTCGAATCCACATCCAGCCAAGGGAAGAAACGCCAGCCCACGCCTATTGGAGCCGGGCCTCGCCAGGACCCGTGACAATGGCCGTGACGGGCCGGCGGCCTCCCGCGGATTCCAAGCGCACCCGGTCCCCCAAGCCCGCCTTGCTGCGAGCGGTGGTGTCGACACTGATCGTCAGCGCATCCCGGGTGGCGGTCAGGCGCACTTTGTCACCAGGCTGCACCAGGGGAATGGATTCCAGATCTGACCGAGCCAGGATCTTCCCCGAGGCCACGGACCGCATGAGCCGCTGTCCCTCGGGAATGGCCGTCAGAAAGCCCTGGGGCGGAACGCCCTCAAAGGGACTTGGCTCCACTTGGTCGGGGGTCAGGATGGTCTGACGACGCAGATCGCCCTTGGCCCGCAGCACGGTTCCCACCCAGTTGCCCTCGAGATCCACGCGGGTCATGCCCACCCGTTCACCATCCACCTTGATTGCCATCACCACGAAGAAACGGCCAAGGGGCTCCTGCTTGCTCAGATGGGAAGGTTCAAAAGTGAGGGCTCCCTCCCGGGTCCTCGGTACCTTCGGTGGCTGGGCGACTTTGAAGGTGTGCTCACCCCCGATCTTTTCAGCCTCTGCTCGGGCAAAGGCCAAGGCCACGTCAGCCATGCGCTCGGCTGGCGGGACCGGGGCCTGGGCCATCAAGGCGGATGTCAGCAGGAGCAGCAGGAAGGGGCGCATGGAGCTAGCGCTTGAGGTTGTTCACAAGACTGAGCATGTTGTCGACGGTCTGGATCGTCTTAGAGTTGGCCTCGTAGGCCCGCTGGCCGATGATCATGTTCACCATCTCCTCAGCCACGTCCACATTGGAGACTTCCAGATTGCCCTGCGCGATGGTGCCCAGCCCGTCCGTCCCGGGCGTGCCATCAATGGCATCGCCACTGGCCAGGGTCGGCTGCAATAGGTTACGGCCCAGTTGATTCAGGCCTGTGGGATTGATGAAGTGGGAGATGGTGATCTGGCCCACGGTCTGGGGCTGGGTCTGGCCGGTCTGGGTCACACTCACGGTGCCATCCGGTGCGATGGTCGCACTGAGGGTGTCCTGGGGAATGGTGATCTGTGGGTCCAGCAGGTAGCCTGCCGAGTTCACGAGGGCACCGTTCTGATCGGTCGTGAAGCTGCCGTCACGGGTGTAGGCCAGGGTTCCATCGGGCTGCGTGACCCGGAAGAACCCATCGCCCTCGATGGCCATATCAAAGCGGTTGCCCGTCTGCTGCAGGTTGCCGCTGGAGTACTGGTGCTGGAGGCTCTGCAGCTTGGCGCCGTGGCCCATCTGAATGCCCGAGGGAATGGTGGTGTTGTTGCTGGAGCCCGTGCCCGCCAGGTTCACCGTCTGGTAGAGCAGATCCTGGAACTGCGCCTTGGCCTTCTTGAACCCGGTGGTGTTCACATTCGCCAGGTTGTTGGAAATGGTATCCATGTTCAGCTGCTGGACATTCATGCCAGCCGCCGCGGACCACATTGCACGCATCATTGGAACCTCCCGATCAATTCACTGAAGATTGAAAACGTGGACCCGCGGATCAACTGCTCATCGCCACACTGCTGATGGAACGTTCATCGAGGTCATTGGTCAGGGTCGAAGCCACCTTCAGGCTCATTTCGTAAAGCCGGTTCAGGCGGATCATCTCGACCATGGTCGAAGCTGAATCTACCGCGCTCTCTTCCAGATGGCCCTGGGCGACGGTAGCCTTCATGGGTGCCTCGGCGGCACCGGCCGGGTCAAACCGCAAAGCGCCCATTCGCTTCAGGGCACCGGGCTTCTCATAGGCCTTCAGGTCCAGCTGCCCGACTGCCTGGTTGCTCTGACTGACGGTTCCATCCGCCGTGATGGAAACGGTTCCGTTCTTGGGATCCACTTTGATGGGCTGGCCATTTTTGCCGAGCACTGCATTGCCATCCATGGCCTCCAACTGTCCGTTCAGCCCGATTTGCAGTCGACCGTCCCGGGTGACCCGATTCCCGGCAGGTGTCTGAATGGAAAGGAAGGCATTGCCCTCGATGGCCACATCCAGGGGTCGTCCGGTCGCCTTCAAGGCGCCCTGTTCGTTGACCACTCCGGTCTCAGCGAACACCACGCCATCGTTCAAGTAGCCGGTCAGAGGCAGTTTCCGGCCGCTGCCGGCAGCCTTGTTGAACACGGCGAAGAAGGGTTGGTCTGGCTTGTAGCCCACCGTGGCCGCATTCGCCAGGTTATTCGCCACCACGTCCAGTTCGAAGGAGCGCGCCTTCAGACTGCCGGCGGCGACATAATATCCAGGGTCCATTGGGCACCTCTCGCCCAGCCAGCGGCTGGGATCAAGGGATTACCGCCAAAGGGATGCCAAACTGGCGCCGATTCGGCTCTGCCGAATTGGCGCGTGGGGACATGCAAAAGCGGCCTCCGCAAGGAGGCCGCTTCGAGGTGGAACAACCAAGCTTTAGATCTTGGTGACGTTGGTCGCCTGGGGGCCCTTTTGGCCCTGTCCAACATTGAAGCTGACGCGCTGATTCTCGTCCAGGGTCCGGAAACCCGTGGTCTCGATCGCGGAATGATGAACGAAAAGATCGGCGCCACCCTCATCGGGGGTGATGAAGCCGAAGCCCTTTTCGGCGTTGAACCACTTGACAGTGCCTTGAGCCATGATTTTTCCTGCTTTCTTCGTCCTGGATGTGAATGCGATGTCCCTTCCAGGCGAGGCAGCAGCGCGTTTTTCTGCCCGTACAACAGACGGGCAATTGTTAGTGTAGGACCTTTCTGTCCAGGATTTTCAAAAAATCGATCAAAATCGAAAATCAATCCCAGGATGTCCAGTTTACAGGTAGGTCCTGGCCCCTACGAGCATCTTACGGTAGTGACGGTCCGAGAGGGCATCTAGACGGATATTCTGTCCGGACCGGGGGGCATGGATGAAAGCCCCCTGCCCCAGGTAGAGGCCCACATGGCTCACCCGGCCTCTGCTGCCTGGGGCGAAGAAGAGGAGGTCCCCTGCCCGGGCCCTGTCCAGATCGACCGGTAGGCCTGCCTCAAACTGGGCCTGGGAGGACCTTGGCAGTTGGAGGCCGTTCAGCCGATAGACCGCTCCGGTGAGGCCGCTGCAGTCGAACCCCCGCTCCGTGGTGCCCCCGAAGAGATAGGGCACGCCCAGGTAACTCTGGGCGGATTCCACTAGGCTGGCTCGCAGGCCCTGCTCATCCGTGGGGCGGATCCGGACAGTACCTGGAGCCGTCGGGGCCGAACCATCTGGTGCCACCACCCAGAAGGCCTCGATCACACCAGCCAGCCTCAGTGCCTCGCCTCGCGCCCTGGCCTTTTCCCTTGTGGGAAAGTCGCCGAAGCGCACCCGGTATAGCCCATCGCCGGAAGCATAGTAGGCGGCCTCCAGCCTCTGGGCCCGCAGCGATTCCGAGAAACGCGCCGCATTCTCCACTTTGGCGAAGGCGCCCGCCTGCAGTGTGTAGCCCAGGCGGGGAAGGCCCTTGGCGACTGTAGGCGTCGAAACGGGGCGCACTTGCACAGGTTGTGGCGGGCGCGAGCAGGCGCTGAAGAACGACAGGCCCGCCACGAGCAAAGAACCTGCCCACAAGCGCCGCACGGATTCAACGGGGTACATGCAGAGATGCTACCAAGCGTACGCAAAAACGGGTCACCTGTTGGGGTGACCCGTTCGATTTAACGTCGCAGCGACCTACTTTTCCACGCCTGTGAGGCGCAGTATCATCGGCCCTCCAAGTCTTAACTGCCGTGTTCGGGATGGGAACGGGTGTGAC
>CAIQPH010000089.1 GCA_903873655.1 uncultured Holophagaceae bacterium
CCCCTGGTGCTCCCGATCGGGAGCAACTTTTCAGAACGGCTTATCGCCTCAACCGCTATGCTTCGGCCAACTCGGGAGACCAATCGACCGCCATTTCCTCAGCCACGAATCTGGTGAAGGGGATGATGTTGCGTCGCACCGAAGCTTCTTCAAGGGCTTCCATGTAGGCCTGCCTTCGTGTGACGCGCAGAATCGTCCAGGGATAGCCACCGGAGGCCAGCATGGCATTCATCAGGAATCGTCCGATCCGTCCGTTCCCATCGGCAAAGGGATGAATGTAGACAAAGAGGAAATGTCCCAGGATCGCCCTCACCGAGGCTTCCGGCTCCGAGGAGAGAGCCGCATGGAATGCCTCCATGCCGTCGATGACGCCCAGTCCGGGCGCAGGCGGCACATGGCTTGATCCCCTGATATAGACGGGCTTTTCACGATACCCAGCCAGATCGGCTGCTGAGAGCCGTCCAACCTGCACGAAGGGCTTGTGCAGTTCCGAATACCAGTACGGGAGATCCGATCCGACGGTTTTTCCCGGGGCCTCCCCGTCGAAGATCTTGCCGATGCTTTGAAGCACGGCCTCATGGGCCATGCTGTATCCTTTGGCCGCGAGCCGGTTGTTTTCCTCCTTCAGTGACGGATCTTCCGAATCGTTTCCGGCCGCGATGCGGGCCACGAGTTCCGGAGTAACCTGAAACCCCTCGATGGAAAGTGAGTGATAGGCGTCGTACTGGTAGAGGTGATGAGCCTTGTCCAGATAGCTCTGCGCATCAGCTTTTCCGGCCGATGAAGGAAAGTGCTCCAAGACTGTGGGCCGCAGTTGCTCCCAAAGAAGTCGGATCCGATCCGCAGAGGGGCTCTTGGGAATCAGGCTGCTCGAAAGCAACGGCTGACCGTCAGGGAAAGGATTGGTAGCCTTCTTCCAGCCCGTCAGGGCAATGAGTCCCCTGACTTGGTCCGCCTTGTCATTGAACCCGAGTGTCTCCAGTCCTCCAAGAACTCTCATGGATCCCGCCTCGTTGTCCGCCTCGATGATTCCGGAGGCAAGTTCTGCCGCTGAGGTGGTGCGCAGGAGAACTTCGGCCTGCGGCCGGTTGGTCCGGAAATAGGTGGGGGAGACCCTGGCCAGCGCATAGCCGACAGGCATCAGGTTCAGCCCCCGGTACGTGGAGCGCTGGGCCGGAAGCTTACCCGTGTAGGTCAGCAGGGAGCAGGAGATGTTGGTTTCCGCAAACCGGAGCGTGACCGTATTGTTCCCGCCTCGCGCCAGAATGGCGGCTGCCTGCACTGGGGTCGCCGTCTCCCCGCTCTGGAGATCCAGAGAGATTTCCGGACTCAGGCAATAATCATTCCCCACCCGGTCCTCGAGATAGAGACTCAGGAAAGCCCAGAAGTTTCCATGCCACAGTGCCGTCTCACCACGGGGTGCATGGGGAGGAACCAGAAAGTACCATCCCTTCATGATCTCCAGCAGACACCCCTGCTGGATCAGAAACGTCCTGACCCCAGTAGGGAGATCCCGTCCACGCACAACCTGCTCCCGCGCAACTTTGAGAGCGGTCTCCAAGGCTTTGGCCAATTTGGCGTGTGTCTTCATTTCCTATTGAATGCACAATGATTCTTTTTATTGAATCCGCAATGATATTCTTATTGTTCATGCGCTTTGCGCTATTGGACAGGTGGTTGCGCATTCCAGAAACCCGCCCCATCCTCTAAAGCGGGTGTTCCTCGTACTTGAAGTCCTGAACCACGAGCGGAAGACGCCCGTTACCCATAAGGTCGGGATTGCGAACGAAGAAGAAGGTGATCTTGAACTTCGCCACCTCTCGGAACTCGATCTTGTTAAGCGTTCCGGTACGGACAAGGTTGCCC
>CAIQPH010000090.1 GCA_903873655.1 uncultured Holophagaceae bacterium
CTCATCCCCCAGCGCGGCGAAAAACTCGGATTTCTGAAGTCCTCCGATGACCCGTCGGTGGTCGAGGCTGCCGTCAAGTTCAATGCCACCCATGAGGCCGTCACCATCGTGCTCCCCGGAATGGGGAGCGTGGCAGAGGTGCGCCAGAACACGGCTGTTGGCCATGCCCTCGGGGAGGAGACGAAGGCCGCGAACAGTGCCAAGACCTTCGCTTTGTTTGTCGAGAAGCGAGAAAAAGAGCTCGAAGGCCATATGCACTCGGCCTTGGATACCCTGTGCACGGGTTGCCAGTACTGCCTTCCCTGCCCTCAAGACGTCACGATTCCGAAGTTTCTGCTCGCCTACAACGAGACCATCTTCGGAACACCGGTGGACACCCTGAACATGATGAAGAACCATTGGGGGATCAAGGCCGACGAGGCCGCCCAGTGTGTGGAGTGCGGAGCCTGTGAGGAGCGTTGCACCCAACACTTGCCCATCATCAGTCGGCTCAAGCAGATCGCCAGTTCGGCGGCCACTCAAACCACGTAAGAATCGGGGCTCAAGCCAGTGATCGTTGAGACAAAGGCTTGAGTCCGAGGCCGAAGGGGGCGAGTAAAGAGGACCTCGGGGGTTCCCGACTCGACCACCACGCCTCCATCGAGAAACAGAACCTCCCGCGCGACCGCCCGGGCCAGCCTCAGGTCGTGGGTAGCCAGAAGCATGGTCATCCCTTCTTTCGCCAGACCCTTAAGGACTTCGACGACCTCGGCGGCCAGTTCGGGGTCGAGGGCCGAGGTAGGCTCGTCGCAGAGCAAGACCTCGGGTGAGAGCGCGAGGGCCCGGGCGATGGCTACACGCTGTTGTTGGCCTCCCGAAAGGGTGAGCGGGTACGCAGACGCCTTTTCAGGGAGACCGACGCGATCCAAAAGTTCGAGGGCTCGCAAACGAGCCCGTTCCTCCTTCCATCCTAAGACAGTGATCAGGCCTTCCATCACATTGTGAAGGGCTGTCCGATGGGGGAAAAGCTGGAAATTCTGAAAGATCATCCCGGTTTTACGCCGTAGCCGAAGCAAATCATCTTTGTGGATCGGTGACTTGGGTCCGAATTTGAGGGTCATATCGCCAACAGTCAAAGCTCCTTCCTCAGGCCGTTCTAACAAGTTGACACACCGCAACAAGGTGCTTTTCCCCCCACCCGACGGACCAATCAGGGCGGTCACGCCCCCGGTTGGCAGAGAGAAACCTACCTGTTTCAAGACGAGGTGAGTACCAAAACTCTTGGAAAGGTTCTCGACAACGATCATGCAGGAACCCCCGGGACCACGTGGCGATCCAGCCGCTTTTCCAGCCGCGCTTGAAGAGAGGAAAGGACCGAACTGAAAAGCAGGTAGATCAGCGCCACCTCTGAATACAGGATCATGGGTTCGTAAGTGACAGCAGCGATCTGCTGGGCCGCTTGAAACATCTCGGGCACCGTTAACGCGGCGGCCAGCGAGGTATCCTTCACTAGCGAGATGAAAGTATTGGCCAAGGACGGAG
>CAIQPH010000091.1 GCA_903873655.1 uncultured Holophagaceae bacterium
AGTCGGCCTACGGCCTCCCTCCGCTGCCCCTACCGGCTGGGTTTCTTCCTTCTTCTTCATGGGCACCTCTCAGGGGATTGTCCCCAAATGGGTGTCCAAAGGAATACCGGGGCGGTGGAGTCCTCACCATCCCACAGGTCCACTCAGCGCCTCAGTGCACACGAGGCAGGTTAGACCTCAGTTTCTTCCGTTAGGCGTGACCCATCGCGAGGCAGGTTGGACAAAGGAGGAAATACCATGAAAGACACTAGTATCCTCACGGGCTCGGTTCTCTGCCTTCTGCTTGTTTGCGGGGGTTCGCTGTCGACTCTTGTCGCGGGCGAAATCAATGCAGCGCAAGCACCGCACACGATCCAAATTAACGTCCCGGTGAAGCTGGAAACCGCGATGGTGGTGTTCAACATGAGCCAGGTTGCCTTTAACGGCGACATGCCGATTGGTCTCAGGGGCATGCGTATTTTCGCGAATCGATTTGCCGAGCAGAACGTGAAGGGTCAGATTATCGGCGTGTTTCAAGGCGATGCTGGCTATTTGACGTTGAACGACAGCACGTACAACGCCTACCGTTCGGTCAGCACCGGCAATCCATACAAAGCGCTCCTCGCCGAACTGCTGAAACAGGGCGTGCAACTCGAGGAGTGCGCTGTGACCATGAAGGCACGCAACTGGGGAAATGAAGACTTGCTTCCTGGCATCAAGGTAAATACGGGAGGCGTGTTGAGGCTGATCCAGCTCAATCAGACGGGGTACGTTCAGATTCAGCCATGATTCGCTCCCGCAATAGCTGATTTGAGTTGATGAGAGTGGGGGGTTTGATCTATTAAATATTTTCTGGCGTTTATGGGTTGATGACCTAACCTGGAATCTCTAGTCCCCCGCTGGAGGTTCCATGTCAGCCATAACTGCGCCGCGGTTGCATATCTCCTTCGACCTTGCCGAAAAACTGGTGGTCCAGTTGCTGGCCGCAGCCCGAGAGACAGGTCGGGAAACCTATCTGGAAGGCGCGAAAATCCTGCAGGCCGAGATCGACGCCCAGCTCAGCAACGTCCAGCCAGAACATTGAATGAACCTGCGGTCCCAGGACAGCCAGATCCGCTGCCCGGGGCCAAGCTGCACCGGTCCTCCAAGCCTTCCATTACACACTGTTGGATTCGATGCCCTAACGGCCCCTTCTCCGACAACTCCGGCGCCTCGCTCATCCGCGCCGGTCCCAGGAAGTCCCCACCTCGAAGTATTTCAAGGGCTGGGACTGCTGACCACCATGGCCTGCTGCTCCGGGTGGCTTACCCGGGAATCACAGCCCGATCCGCTTCTCCACCATGCGTTCCCAGATCTTCCACGGCACCAGGGAGTCGAGGATGCGGAAGGTCTTGGCGTCCTGGCCTACCAGGTAGCGCAGGTTCGGGTAGGGATCCTGGGCAAGGGCGGCGATGAGTCGCGCGACCTCGCGGGGGTCGCGCTTGGCCACCTGGTCTCGGACGTAGTCGCGAAAGCGCAGGCTGCGCTCCTTGTTGGGCGAGTGGACGTTGAAGGCCGCCTGGCCAACGCGGACGTTCTTCTCCCAGATGTCCGTGGCGAAGGCGCCGGGCTCCACCAGCACGATGCGGATGCCGAGGGGATTCATCTCCAGGCGCAGGGCCTCGCTCCAGCCCTCCAGCGCGAACTTGGAAGCGGAATAGCTGCTCACGCAGGCGTTGGCGTAGCGACCGGTGACCGACGAGACCTGGATGACATGTCCGGAGCCCTGCAGGCGCATCTGCGGCAAGGCAGCCTTGCTCAGGGAAACGGCGCCGAAGAAGTTGGTCTCGAACTGCTCGCGCAGTTCGGCGAGGCTGACGTCTTCGGCAAAGCCCGCCATGCTGAAGCCGGCGTTGTTCACCAGGACATCGAGCGAGCCGAACTCCCCGACCACGGAGTCGAAGAAGGGGGTGTGGGTATCGAACGCTGTGACGTCGAGGTGCCGCACTTCGATGGCGGCTGCGAGGTTCTCCAGTGCTACCGCCTCGTCCAGTGCCAGGCGTTTCTTCAGGTTGCGCATGGTGGCGATGACGCGAAAGCCCGCCCGCGCCAGTTCCAGCGCAGTGATGAGCCCAAAGCCGCCGGAGGCTCCGGTGATGACGGCGACCTTCGGGCTCTTGGGGTGAAGGGTCATGAGCACCTCCTGTCTTTAGAGGCCATAACAAAGCCCCACGTTGCGGCATCGTTGGGTGTTGTTACGGCCTCTAAGTGTGATGGCCGTCAAATTCCCTGGCGGTGGAAATACTCTGTTTGGATCAGGATGTCAATTATGAAGGGTCTGGGAAGTGCCAATCTATCAGCCCTTGGGCTTCACGCATTCTTAGATGGGCGGGCGGCCATGCGGGGTTCCCGGTTCGAGGCCTGGGGCTTTGGCTCTAGGTTTCGCTGGCACCCCGCCTTTTTCAGAAGATATTGAGGTGGTTGGAGTCAGACATGGTGGAGCTTGCCCCCGCAGAATCGATCGCCGAATGCCTGAGTGTGGAGGCTGCGGGCACCGAGCGCAGTGCCTTCTTCGATCTGCTCGACATGGCCTGCTCTGATTCGGAGCCCAAGGAACTCGCCCAGAAGCTGGTGGTCCTGGCCCGCCACCTCTCCGGGTGTGAGGCGGCAGCCGTCCGCCTGAAGATGGGGCCGGACTTTCCCTATGCCGCTTTCCTGGGTTTCCCGGAGCGCTTTATATCGATTGAGAACGAGCTCTGCTCCCGGGACAAGGATGGCCAATTGGTCAGGGACAACCGGCGGCGACCGATCCTGGCCTGCCAGTGCGGCAAGGTGCTCTCGGGGCAAGCGGATCCCTTCCAAGCTCGCTTCACTGCCAAGGGGAGCCTGGTCATCGGTTCCCACCAGGAATTGAAGTGCCAGGATCGCACCCGGCGCTGTCAGCTGGTGGGCTACGAGACCATGGGCCTCTTTCCCATCCGCCAGGATGGCGTGACCTATGGCCTGATCCAGTGCAATGACCCGAAGCCCCACGTGATCACGGCCGAAACTGCGGAACTGCTGGAAAACCTGGCGAGTACTGCCGCCCATCTTCTGCAGATGGCCATGGCCTGAACCTTCCGCCCTACTCCCCTGCGGGCCGGTAGTCGTCGGCCAGGGTGATGGGAATCTTGGCCTTGATCTCCTTCTGGATGTCCATGCTGACAACCTGGGCCCGCTGCTGTTTGTAGCCCTGGGCCACCTGGGCCTTGACGGTCTCGAAGGGCGGTACGTTGCCCGAGGCTCCCTGGGCCTTCATGCGTTCGACCTGCTCCTTGTAGAAGGCCAGCAGCTGCTCATCCGTGGGCTCGGCCGCCGGCATGCGCTTCTTGGCGAGGGCCTGGAAATAGACATTGGCCTCCTGCTGCTCCAACTGCCGCTTGACCGCGGGATCCTGGTCCAGTCCCGTCTGCTTGGCATAGGCGGCAATGGCCTTGGACATGGCGATGCGGCTGGCGAGGTTCGCGCGCTCACCCTGCGCAGCGGGATCGCTGAGGAAGGACTGGGCCTCCTTGGGATCTGGGGACAGGGTCTTCACCATGTCCTGGAATTCGGCCTCGGTGATCTTGTCGCCACCGACGTTGGCGATGACGCGGCTGCTGTCCGGCTTGCTGGAGTTGCAGCCCAGGGTGAAAAGCAGGACCGACCCGGCGATGAGGGCGGCATGAGAGGTCGGCTTGGCCATGGAATCTCCACGAATTTGTTATGAGCTCTGAGAGCATCAAAGGCTCCAGAATGACAGGTCCAGGAGCATCCCATGAGCCGAATTGACGACCTGAAAGGCCTGGACCTGGTGGTTTACAGCGCTACCTGGTGCCCAGACTGCCGCCGCCTCGAAGCCTGGCTGGCGCAGCAGGGCGTCGTCCATGCCAAGGTGGACATCGAGACCGTGCCCGGGGCCGCCGAAAAACTCGAAGCAGAGACCGGCAAGCGGGCCATCCCGTTCGTGCTGGTGGAGGGGGGGCGCTGGGTCCGGGGCTATCACAAGGAACTACCCCAGCGGTTCGACGGGGACCTGTTCATGGAGGAATTGCTGGCGGCCAGGCAGTGACGCCGCCCCGAACACGCGCTTTGATTCGCTCCCGGCGGGTCCCCACTCAGTGCAGGCCATCTAGGCCTGCCCGTTCGTGACCCGCCAAGGTCGCGAGGGTCCGGGGCTATCACAAGGAGCTGCCCCAGCGGTTCGACAGGGACCTCTTCGTGGAGGAGCTGCTGGCGGCGAGGCTGTGACATGACTGCGGCAAGCTGAACGGCCGCATCACAAAATCAACTGAAAATTAGCCACAAAGAGCACAAAGGGAACAAAGGGAACAGCGCGGTGGCGCTGGCCCTTTTTTGTGCTCTTTGTGCTCTTTGTGGCTAAAGCCCTTTTCCAGGCGTGTTTGGCGGTGGCCGACCTGCCCGGTGCGTGGCAGACTAAGAGGTTCTCCGGGAGTCCTCTGTGGCCAGCATTTTTTCCAGCCAGTTCTGGTCCAATCTGTTCAATTCGGACCTGGCCATCGACCTCGGCACGGCCTCGACCCTGATCCACACCAAGCAGGCCGGGCGCATCGTCATCTATGAACCCTCCATCGTCGCCGTGAACACCCTCACTCATGAGGTGGAGGCCGTGGGCGAGGAAGCCAAGCAGCTGCTGGGCCGCGCCCCGCAGGGCGTCCGCACCATCCGGCCCATGAAGGACGGCATGATCTTCGAGGTGGACGCCGCCGAGAAGATGCTCGCCGCGTTCATCCTGAAGGCCCGGCCCAACCGCGGCATCGCGCGCACCCGGATCGTCGTCAGCGTGCCGCCCCGCGCCCACCAGGTGGCCCGCCGGGCCGTGAAACAAGTCTGCTACGACGCCAAGGCCGGCGAGGTGTTCCTGGTCGATCAGACGATGGTGGCCGCCATCGGCGCGGGCCTCGCCATCAACGAGAAGCGCGGCTGCATGATCGTGGACATCGGCGGCGGCACCACGGACGTGGCCGTCATCAGCTACAACGGCAAGGTATTCTCGGATTCCATCCTCATCGCTGGGGACGAGATGGACGAGGCGATCGTCAAGTACATCCGCGAGAAGTACAACGTGCTGATCTCCGAATCCTCGGCCGAGGAAGTTAAGTGGACCCTGGGTTCCGCCTTCCCCTCTGAGCTGACGCGCACCATGGAGGTGAGCGGCCGGGACCAGTTTGAAGGCCTGCCCAAGACGCTCACCCTGAACGACGCGGAGATCCGCGAAGCCCTCGCCGAGCCCATCAACTCCATCATCGACCTGGTGCGCAAGGCGTTGAACGAGACGCCGCCCCAACTGGCGGCGGATCTCATCGACCGGGGCATCTGCCTCACTGGCGGCGGTTCCCTCATCCAGGGCATGGACGAGCGGCTCCGCAAGGAGACCCACCTGCCGGTCTTCCGTGCGGAGGATCCGCAGACCGCCGTGGTGCGGGGCACCGCCCTGCTGCTGGAGAACATCCCGCTCCTGCGCCGCATCCAGATCCTCGACTAGCGCAAAAGGACTCGTCCTATGGCTCTCCGGGCCGCCAGGTGGAGATGGAGCCGCGCGGCGTGGTCACGCCTGATCCTGGTCCTCCTGTGGTTGGGCCACGGCGTTTGGGTATTTCTTGGCCCGAACCCTGGCCGGCACTGGGTCCGGCTGGCTGATGCCCTGTCCCGTCCCTCCCAGGGTCTGGCCTCGCGCTGGGAGGGCTGGCGCGCCACGCGCCGGGATTCGGGGCGGAGCCTCGCCGGACTCCGGTCTGAAAACGCCAGGCTGGCCCTGGAACTGGCGCAGCTCAGGACCCAGGCCGCCCAGGAGGCACCCCGGCTGGCCGAGGCCGACGCGGCGGTGCGGTTGCTGGGCCTGAAACAGCAGATTCCGCTCGAGCTCAAGGCGGCGCGGGTGATCTTCAGCACCCGCCCGGCGGCCTTCGGCGGCCTGATCCTCGACCGTGGCACGGATTTCGGTCTCGTGCCCGACCAGGGGGTAATCGTGCCCGAAGGCATCGTGGGCCGCCTCTGGTCAGTCAACCGAACCCAAGCCAAGGTGCTCCCGGCCGATGCGCCCAATGCCTCGGTGGCCGTGATGCTCATCCGCAGCCGGGCGACCGGGGTGCTCCAGGGCCTGGGCTCAGGCCGGGCGCTCATCCGCTACCTCAGCAACCAGGAGGTGGTGCAGGTGGGCGAGGCGGTCCTCACCAGCGGTCTGGACCGGGTCTTTCCCCGGGGGCTGCTCGTGGGCTACGTGGCCGAGGTGGCCCAGGGCGACCTCGAACTGCAGGTGATCCTCAACCTCTCGGCGCCCCTGGACCGGGTGGACACCGTGCTGCTGCTGCCCTCCCAGCCGCCGCTGGAGGTCCAGCCGCCCTTCCTCGCGCCGGAACAGAAATCGCCGCGAAAGCGGGGGACGCCATGAGGATCTCCGCACCCTCCATCACTCGCCAGAACCTGCTTTGCGCCGCCGCCCTGAGTTTGATCTTCCTCAGTGCGCCGTTCCCGCAGGTCCAGATCGTGCTGCATGCTATGCTGGTGCTCGCTTTGGCCCCCCGTCCCGGAGCCGCCCTGGCCGGCGCCTTGTGGGCCGTGGCGGCGGGCTGGGCACTGGAAGGCTCCTTGCGCCTCCTGCCCCACTTGGGCGGCACCGCCTGGGCGGACCTGACCGCGACCCTGCTCGTGGGTTGGATGGCCGGCCGCTGGCCCCCGGAAGGACTGAAGGGCTGGCTGGCCAGACTGGCCGCTTTCAGTGTGGCGCACGCGGTGCTCATCCAGGGTGCCGTGCGACTGGCGGCAGGGCCCCATCCCTGGGGTTGGGGCTGGTTCTGGACCCTGCTGGGCGTCCCGCTCTGGGGCTGGTTCACTTGGTGGATGCTCCATGCGGGCGCCGGGTCTGGAAGACGCTGATGGACCCGCGGCAGCGCCCCCTGCTCCACCGGCGCCTCGGAGCCTTCAAGGTGCTGGCCTGGGGCTTGGTGATCCTGCTGGTGCTCATCTATGCCTGGCTGCAACTGGTCCGCCACGGGGAGTTCCAGCAGCTCGCCATGCAGCAGGCCGTCAAGGTGCGGCCCCTGCCCGCGCCACGGGGCCTGGTGCTGGATCGCAACGGGTACCGCCTGGTGGACAACCGCCGGGCCCTGCATCTGGTCATCCAGCGGGAGGATCTCCCCACGAAGCTCGAGGTGGTCACGGCCCTCGCGGCAGCGCTGGAACTGGACGCAGAGGCCCTGGCGCGGAAAATCCAGAGCTACCGCATGGCGGGCAAGGGCCGCCCCCTGGTGCTCAAGGAGAACCTGGATGAGGCCGGCATCGCCATCGCCGAACGGGTCCGGGCGAGATTCCCTTTCCTCAGCATGGAGGTCGCCCCCCGGCGGGTCTATCTCGGCGATGAACTCGCGGGCCACGTGCTTGGCTATGTGGGTGAAGTGGACGAGGAGTTGATGAAGGCCAAGCCTGGCGTGTTTCGCCTCGGCGAGACCATCGGCAAGGAGGGATTCGAGGCCAGCGGCAACGAGAAGCTCAAGGGCGTGGATGGCCAGAAGCGCATCCTGGTGGATCAGCTGGGCACTGAGGTCGCGAATTTCGGGCAGGTGGATGCCACCGCCGGCCGCAGCCTCTTCCTCACCCTCGATGCGGGCCTGCAGAAGGTGGCCCAGGATGCCCTCGGCCAGGAGGCCGGAGCGGTGGTCGTGCTGGACCTGCGCGATGGCGGCGTGCTGGCGCTGTACTCCAGCCCCTCCTACGATCCGAACCTGTTCCTGAACCGGCTCAGCCAGGACATGGTCGACCGCTACCTGGCCAACAACGTGACCCGGCCCATGGTGGACCGGGCCATCCAGGGCATCTACGCGCCGGGCTCGACCTTCAAGCTGCTGGTGGCCCTCGCCGGTCTGGAAAAGGGTGTCATCACCCCCCAGACGCCGATCTACTGCTCGGGCAGGAAGAACTTCTACGGTCGGGATTTCCGCTGCGACAAGCCCACGGGCCACGGCAGCCTGAGCATGGTGCAGGCCATCGCCCAGAGCTGCGATGTCTACTTCTACGAGCTGGCCTCCCGCCTGGACATCGATGACATCTATGCGACGGCGGAGAAGTACGGCCTCACGGAGCGCACGGGCATCGACCTGCCCCAGGAGAAGCGCTCCCGCATCCCCAGCCGGGCCTGGAAGCGGAAGGCCTCGCCGCGGGATCCGAAGTGGTATGCGGGCGAGACCATCAGCGTGGGCATCGGCCAGGGTGCCGTGGGAGTGACGCCCCTCGGCCTCGCGCGGTTCTACGCCCTGCTGGCCACCCGGGGGAAGCTGCTCACGCCGCATCTGTTCTATGGCTTCCGCAGTGATCAGAAGAGCGAACTCGAGCCGGCGCCGGTCCCGCTGTTCAAGGAGACGGGATTGGACCCGCAGAACTGGGCGATCCTGGATGAGGGCCTCTACGAGGTGGTGAGGGGCGGCACTGCCGCGGCCTCGGCGCTCAAGGAGATCACCATGGTCGGCAAGACGGGCACGGCGCAGGTGGCCACCTTCGTCGACAAGTCCCATTACGCCCGCCAGGCCAAGAAGCTGAAGGACCATGCCCTGTTCGCCGGCTATGCCCCGCGGGAGAAGCCCCAGATCGCCTTCGCGGTGGTGGTGGAGAACGCCGGTTTCGGCGCCAGTTCCGCAGCGCCCGTGGCGAAAAAATTAGTGCAGTATTGGTTCCTGGACCGCCTGGCGAATCCGCTGCCCCCGCCCCGGGGCAAGCTGGTGGATCCCTTCGCGCCCCCGGCGCAGGCGGAGGCGCCGGAATGAGAGAGCGCTTCCGGGCCCTGGATCCGCGCCTGCTCTGGGTGATCCTGGCGCTCATGGCCCTGGGGACTCTGACCCTCTTTTCCGCTGGCCGGAATACGCCGCAGGCGGGGATCTGGCTCAAGCAGAGCCTCTGGAATCTGCTGGGCATGCTGCTGATGCTGCTGCTGGCCAGCATGGATCCCCGGCGCATCTTCCGCTACAGCTTCCCGGCCTACCTGGTCGGCCTGGTGGCCCTGGCCGCCGTGCTCGTGGTGGGCCGGAAGATCGGGGGTTCGACGCGCTGGTTCATGATCGCGGGCCAGACCTTCCAGCCTTCGGAGCTGATGAAGTGGGTGACGCTGCTGTATGTGTCCCAACGCCTGGGCTCCAGGAACGCCGATACCGTGGACCGGCTGGAACTCCTCGGGGCCGTGGGCCTGGTGGTCTTCCCCATGCTGCTCATCCAGCGGCAGCCGGACCTGGGCATGGCGCTCAGCTTCCTGCCCATCCTGCTCATCATCCCGCTCATGAAGGGGCTGCGGGCGCGCTGGGTGGTGGCGCTGCTGCTGCTGATCGGGGTCGGGGGCTTCGGCGCCTGGAAATTCGGCCTGAAGCCCTACCAGAAACAGCGCGTGCTGATCTTCCTGGATCCTTCCGCCGACCTCCGGGGGAAGGGCTATCAGGTGAACCAGAGCCGCATCGCCATCGGTTCCGGTGGGCTCATCGGCAAGGGGTTCACCAGCGGCTCCCAGACCCAGCTGAATTTCCTGCCGGTGAAGACCACGGATTTCGCCTTCAGCGCGTGGGCCGAGGAACGGGGCTTCCTCGGCGTCCTGCTGGCCCTGGGACTCTTCGGGCTGCTGCTGGGCCGCATCCTGGATGCCGCCCTGGCCGCTCACACCCATGCGGAAGCGTACTTCTGCGCCGGCGCCGCCGGCATCTTCGCCCTGCACCTGCTGGTGAACGTGGGCATGGTGGCGGGCGCGTTGCCGAACAAGGGCATGGTGCTGCCCTTCTTCAGCGCGGGTGGCAGCAGTACCCTGAGCTTCTTCCTGGCCCTGGGCCTCATCATGGGCATCCTGCATCGATCGAGGGTGAAATGACGGATCTGCGGCAGCGCCTGAAGGACCTGGCTGATCAGGTGCGACTGCATCGCCATCGGTACTACGTGCTGGACCAGCCCACCGTGTCGGATGCCGAGTACGATGCGCTGGAGCATGAGCTGCGGGACCTGGAGGCCGCGCACCCCGAACTGGCGGACCCGAACAGCCCGACCCAGCGGGTGGGCGCCCCGCCCGTGGACGCCTTCGAGAAGCGGCGTCACGGGGTGCCGATGCTCAGCCTCGACAATGCCTATTCCGAAGCCGAACTGCGCGAATGGGAGGCGAAATGGCGCCGGCTCGCACCGGAGGCTGAGCCGCGCTACGCGGCCGAACTCAAGGTGGATGGTCTCTCCCTGTCGCTGCGCTACGAGGACCAGCAGCTGGTGGAGGCCATCACCCGGGGTGATGGCTCGATCGGCGAGCGGGTGACGGAAAATGCCCGGACCATCGCCGACATCCCGCTGGTGTTGCCTGGCCAAGCACCCGAGCGCCTTGAGGTGCGTGGCGAGGTCTTTCTCTCCCGCAAGCGCTGGGAGGAACTGAACCGCCAGCGGGATGCCCGCGGAGAACCGCGTTTCGCCAATCCCCGCAACGCCGCCAGCGGCACCATGAAGCTGCTGGACAGCCGCGAGGTGGCGGCCCGGGGCCTCTCTTTCCTCCCGTGGCAAGTGCTCTGGGATGGTGCCTTGTCGGCCCCATCCCAGAGTGACCAGGAGACTGCCATGGGCTTGTTGCAGACCTGGGGATTTTCGGGGATGCCTGGCCGAACCTCCGGTTCGATGGACGAGGTGCTTCGGTTCATCGCGGCCCAGTCCGAAGCTCGCAAGAAACTCCCCTTCGACACCGATGGCGTGGTGCTGAAGATCCTCGATCCCGACCTGCAGCAGCGTCTCGGCGCCACGGATCGCGTGCCCCGCTGGGCCATCGCCTTCAAGTACCCGGCGACCCAGGTGACCACCACGGTGCAGGGCATCACCTGGCAAGTGGGGCGCAGTGGCAAGCTCACGCCGGTGGCTGAGTTGGAGGCGGTGGAGGTGGCGGGCTCCACCGTGCGCCGCGCCACCTTGCACAATGCGGACGAGCTGGCCCGGCTGGGCCTGAAGGTGGGTCACCGGGTGTTCATCGAGAAGGGCGGCGACGTGATCCCCAAGATCGTGACCCTGGTGCCTGGCGAGGAGGGCCGGGAGCTGCCCGCCACGGTCATCCCGGGGACCTGTCCGGAATGTGCGGGCGAGGTCGGGAAGACCGACGATGCGGAAGTGGCCATCCGCTGCCTCAACCCCGAATGTCCCGCCAAGCTGGTGGCGAGGCTGCTGCACTTCGCAGGGCGCTCCGCCCTGGACATCGAAGGTCTGGGCGAGGCGGTGGCGGAGCAACTGGTGGCCTCGAACCGTTTCGAGCAGCCCTGGGATGTCATCAGTCTGCTGGAGGACCCTCGTGGTGGCCTCGCCTATCTGTCCGGTCTGGAGCGCCTGGCCGGGAAATCCGCCCAGAACCTGCTGGAGGCGCTGGAGTCTGCGCGCACCAAGCCCCTCGCCCGGTGGATCCACGCCCTGGGCATTCCCATGGTGGGCGTCCGCACGGCGGAACTCCTGGCCGAGGCCTACCCTTCGCTGGAAGCCCTGTGGGCCGCCGATGAGCACCGGCTCCAGGCGGTCGAGGAGGTGGGGCCCAAGGTGGCGGCCGCCGTCCGCGCCTTTGCCCAGTTGCACCCGGATCTGCCCGGAAAACTCGCCGGCCATGGCGTGTACCCTGAACCGCCAGCGGCCCACGATCTGGCGGGGCTGCCGCTTGCAACAGAGGTCGCGGTGGTGACCGGGACGTTGCCCACTTTGTCACGGGAGGAGGCCGAAGCCATCCTCAAGCGGCTGGGCGCCAAGGTCACTTCCAGTGTGTCTCCGAAAACGACCCTGCTGCTGGCGGGGGACAAGGCCGGGTCGAAGCTGGCCAAAGCCGAGGCCCTGGGCATCCCCGTGCGGGACGAGTCCTGGCTGCGGGCCCTGGAAAGCTGATGCCTTGTTTTCCCCTGACTCAGCGCGGCCTGCGATACGAATCATGCTGCGGAATCCCCGGGCCGCGCTGAGCGAGAGGGAGAAAGACCTAGACTGGAACCCAGCCCCATCGGATGATCGGACATTCGTCGAACAGAATGCAAGAGCCCCTAATAAAACCCGACGACGCCGCGATGAAGCCAGGCGGGATACACCGCAAGGAAGGGCCCGCAGGGCAACGTGGTTCGTTGTTCAAGGGAGCTGACGCCGCGGGGTGCCCGCCTGGCTTCATCCCTCCGGGCGAGGGTCGGCGGGCGTCGCGATGCGTCGACAGGCTCGTCACGCGTAGTACCTGCTACGCTTTGACTCGCCTTCCTTGCCTCGCTTGCCCGGCGTCCCTCGCGCTGGGCCGTGGGGTTTTGTTAGGAGCTCTTAGTGCTGGCGCGCCTCGGCAAGTTCGAAATCATCCGCTTGCTCGCCCAGGGGAGCATGGGCGAGGTCTATCTGGGTCGGGATCCCATCCTCGGCCGCGAAGTGGCCATCAAGGTCATCCACACCTCGGCCAGCATGGGACCGCAGGCCCGGGAGCGGTTCGCCACCGAGGCCCGTGCCGCCGGCGTGTTGAACCATCCGAACATCGTCACGGTCCATGAACTGGGCGAGGAGCAGGGGGTGCTCTATCTCGCCATGGAACTGGTGAAGGGCGAGGACCTCGGCACGCTGATCCACGCGGGGACGCTGACGCCCAAGGACGCACTCGAGGTGCTGGCGCAAGTCTGCGACGGCCTGGCGGTGGCCCACCGGCATCAAATCCTGCATCGCGACATCAAGCCCTCCAACATTCGCGTGGTGTGGGACGGGAAGAACCTCCAGGCCAAGGTGCTGGATTTTGGCGTGGCCAAGATCATCAATACGGACACCACGGATGCAGGGACCGTCTTCGGCACGGTGAACTACATGGCGCCGGAATACTTGCAGAGCGGCCGCCCGGACTCCCGCAGCGACCTTTTCGCCGTGGGCGTGCTCCTCTACGAATGTCTGGTGGGCAGTCCGCCCTTCGATGGACCCACCCCCGGCTCGGTGATCTATCGTCTACTGCACGAAACGCCCCCCCCGCTTCCCCCGAGGGTCTTTCATGAGATCAGCCAGGACGTGCAGGGCATCCTGAACCACGCTCTGGCCAAGGATCCGGGCAATCGCTTCCAGACCGCCGAGGATCTGGCCACCGTGCTGCGGGCCGCCAAGGATCCCGAATGGCATTGGGTCCAGGAACAGCCCACGGTGGCCATGAAGATCGACCGTTCCGTTGCGGGCCGTGCTCCCACTCCGCCGACCCCGCCGCGAGGTCTGCCGGTCGTCCAACCCGCTCTGCGTCCGGCCCCGATGGGCTCCGGCGCTGCCCCAGGCCGGGATTCAGGTCCCAGGCCTGTGGTGATTCCCCGGCCGTTGGTCCGGGAACCCCCCGCATTTCGCGGGATGGCACCCTCCGGCCGAGGCGAGGTTGGCAGGGACGTTCTGGAGACCACCCGCCATCAACTCCTCCAGGCCCTGGAGATCGATCCGAACAACCGGAAGGCCCACGCCATGCTGCTGGTCACGCACTACCGTCTGGGAAGCATGGATGCGCTGATGCAGACCCTGCGCCAGGCACAGAGCCGGGGCATCCGGTCGGCTGAACTCAGAGCCATGCCCCGCTGCCAGCAAATGGTGCAGGAAGAGACCCAGGCGCACCGCCTGTCGCAGGAGCTTCACGGAGAGTTCATGGCGTACTTGGGAAGCTGAAGCTTTGCAGCCCTTCAACCGAAAAGGAGGGCTAGGGTCTGTTTTCAGGTGGTGTGATGATCCGTAAGCTGGGCCGGTTCGACATCCTGAAGAGCCTGGGGCAAGGCGCGATGGGTGAGGTGTTCCTCGGGTTGGATCCCGCCATCGGGCGGGAGGTGGCCATCAAGACCATCCATCGGGAGGCGGCCCTGGGCACCGAGGCGCGGCAGCGGTTCGCCCGGGAGGCCAGGGCCGCGGGGACCTTGAACCACCCGAACCTGGTGACCATCCACGAATTCGGCGAGGACCAGGGCGTGCTCTACCTGGCCATGGAATTCGTGCCGGGCATGGATCTGGAGGCCATGCTGCGGGACCGCGTGCTGGCGCCTGTGGAGGCCTTGGAAGTGCTGGCCCAGGTCTGCGACGGCCTGGCCTACGCCCACCAGAAGGGCGTGCTACACCGGGACATCAAACCCAGCAACATCCGGGTGTCCCGTGAGGGAGAATGCCTGCGCGCCAAAGTGATGGACTTCGGCATCGCGCGAGTGGCGGGCTCGGACATGACCGGCACGGGCACCCTGCTCGGAACTTTCGGCTACATGGCTCCGGAATACATCCGGACGGGCGTGCCGGATCCCCGCAGCGACCTGTTCGCCGTAGGGGTGATCCTCTACGAGGCGCTCGCGGGCCGTCGCCCCTTTGACGGGGACACCACAGCCACCGTGCTCTACCGGGTGGTGACCGAGGAGCCCGCTCCGGTAGGGGCTTCGGAACTGCATGGCATCAGTCTCCAGACGGGTGTGCTGCTGGCCAAGGCCCTGGCCAAGGATCCGGCCCAGCGCTTCCAGACCGCCGAGGCCATGGCGAAAACCATGCGCGCCGCGATGGATCCCGCCTGGGCAGGTCTGCCCGGCAGCCAGCCCACCCGGGCGCTGCCCAGACCGACGGTCGTTTCCGCTGGAACCAAGGCCCCGCCTCGGGGGCAGAAAGTCTGGCCTTGGATCGCCGCAATACTGACGCTCGGTGCGCTGGGCGCAGGCGCCTGGACCCAACTTGGACGGCCAAGGGCGATGCGGCTCATCTCCCTGGAGCCACCGTCGGCCGCTCCGGCGGCAAGCCCGGCCCCGCCGCCGGTGGCTCCGTCTTCGGGACCTGCACAGCCGGAGATCGTCGCTCGGCCCTCTTCGGTCACCCACGCCGCGCCGAAGGAGGCGCGCAGCGGCGTCCAGACTCCGAAACCCTCCCCGGGCTTATCGGAGCAGGAGGCCTCGGAACTGCTCAACGAGGCGGCCAAGGGATTGGTGGACCAGCCCCAGGGCAGTCTGGCCCTATGCGAGCGCGTGCTCCGGGACCACCCCATGAACCCGCGGGCCTATGCCCTGAAGACCACGGCGCTCTATGGCCTCGGGCGCTACCAGGAGATGCCCGGCGTGCTGGACGCCGGCAAGGAGAACGGCGTGAAGCCCATCCAATACCTCGCCTTCGGCCACTTCACGGCCATGCTCCGCGAGGAGCGCCGGGAACGGCGCCTGCCCTCCGAAGTGCGCGAGTCCCTGGTGACCGAGTTGCCGGTTGGCAGCCTGCGGCCGGGTCAACGACAACCGGTTCAGCGGCCGTCGAGGGACTGAAGCTCCATTACTTTCCAGATGCCCCCGGTCTGGCGCCAGCGCAGCCGAAAACTCCGGTGGGAGGCGTCCTGGGGCAGCAGGCCACCGCTGCGCCCCGTCAGGATCAGGTCCACGTCCTGGAAGGCTTCGCTGCCTCGGATGGCGACCTCATTGCGCACCACGGTGAGGCCGACCTTCTCCTGCCGGAAGCAGCCTAGGAGGAAGAGCCTTGCGGTAGCTTTGTCCATGCCATCAGGGCCGCTGAAGGTCGGGTCGAGGGGCGCGGTGGCCGCGGCGGCATCACCGGCTTCCACAGCCTGGCGACAGGCCTCGAAGGCCTTGCGGATCTGATCCTCGGGCCTGTCGGACCGGCAGGCCGCGAGGCTTCCCAGGAGGGTCATCGCGGCGACGAGGATCCTACGCTGTTTCAGCATCTCGTTTCCTCCATCTGCCCCAATCAGCCCCTCTGGCAGCATAGCGCCCAGAGCCAGCGCTCAAGGCGCTGAGGGAGGCCGTGGCCGCTGGGTCCGGCTTTTCGGTAGCATGGGCTCAGGCAAGCAGCCTGACTGCTCCCCCGCCCGAGATCCGCCATGGCCCACCACACTCTCAAGGCCAGCCACCAGAAGCTCGTGGCGCGCCTCAACCGCTTCCCCCAGGGGGCGCCGCCCACGGAGCTGCTCTTCCAGATCCTCAGGGTCCTCTTCACCGAGGAAGAGGCTGGGCTGGTGGCCCTGCTGCCCATCCGTCCCTTCACCGCAGCACATGCTGCCAAGGTCTGGAACAGGACCGAAGCCGCCTGCCTCGGCATCCTCGACCGTCTGGCAGATCGCGGGATGCTGCTGGATCTGGAACACCCCGACGGCACGCGGACCTTCGTGCTGCCGCCGCCCATGGCCGGGTTCTTCGAGTTCTCCATGATGCGGATCGGCAACGGCTACGACCAGAAACTGCTGGCGGAGTTGTTCTACCAGTATCTGAACGTCGAGGAGGACTTCGTCCGGGAGCTGTTCGCGGAGGGTGAAACGCAGTTGGGGCGGGTCTTCGTGAACGAAGGTGCGCTTCCAGAGAATGTCCTCGAGGTGATGGATTTCGAGCGGGCCTCGGATGTGATCCGCACGGCCTCCCACATCGGCATCGGGACCTGCTACTGCCGCCACAAGATGGAACACCTCGGGAAGGCCTGCAAGGCGCCCATGGACATCTGCATGACCTTCAACGGCACGGCCGGATCGCTCATCCGGCACGGCATCGCCCGACGGGTCGACGTATCCGAGGGGATGGACCTGCTGGCACAGGCGGTGGAGGGCAACCTCGTGCAGTTCGGCGAGAACGTGCGCGACCAGGTGGGGTTCATCTGCAACTGCTGCGGCTGTTGTTGCGAGGCCATGCTGGCGGCCAAGCGCTTTGCGGTGCTGAATCCCATTGCCACTACCAACCACCTGCCCGAGGTGCAGGCCGAGGGCTGCAATGGCTGCGGGACCTGCGCGGAGGTCTGCCCGGTGGAAGCCATGAGCCTGGTGTCCGCCGGAGACCCCCATCACCCGAAGCGCAAGAAGGCGCGGCTGAACGAGTCCACCTGCCTCGGCTGCGGGGTATGCGTCCGCGCCTGCACCCGCCGTGCCCTCCGGTTGCGCCCCCGGGCCCGGCGGGTCCTCACGCCGGTCAATACCGCCCACCGGGTGGTGCTGATGGCCATCGAGCGGGGCAAGCTCCAGAATCTGGTCTTCGACAATCAGGCCCACCTCCATCACAAGGCCATGGCCGCTGTTCTCGGCGTTATCCTCAAACTGCCGCCCCTGAAGCAGGCCATGGCAAGCCGCCAGATGAAGTCCCGCTACCTGGAACGGCTGCTGGCCCGAAAGGACGTCACCCACCGCGCCTGAACCGGTGTTCCGGTCTTCGTGGTGGATCTTCGTTACGAGAGTCCGTGCGCCTGGTAGAGCTCTGGGTAGCTGCGGGGCTCAGCTTGATCAGTGGCGAGCCCCAGCGCTTCCATGGCGGCGTGGATGGCCTGGGAATCCCCCTCCAGTTCGAGGTAGCAGCCGAAGGGGGTCTCATCGAGACAGGCCTCCAGGTCTGCGCGCTCCCATACCGCGCGCCTCTTCTCCATGCGCAGCACGGGCTGGAAGCCGAGGGCATCGAGGATGGCCTCCATGGCTGCGTCGTCCTCGATGCCCGTCTCCCGCTCGGGGCGAATTTTCAGGATGGCGTCGGGCACTTTGGGACCCTTCCAGGTCAGGCGGGCCTGTCCTGCGTAGGACCGCGTGCGCAGCGCCGATCCCGCCGCGCGCAGTGCGCCAGCCCGGTCCCAGAGCACGCTCTGCTCCGGCTGCATCGGTGAGACCTCGCGAAACCCGAGGGCCTCCAGCAGGGGGCGGAAAGGGGCGGTGGCCGGGATGCGCAGTTTCAGCTCGGTCTCCAGGGCGGATTTGTGCCTCATCGCTGGGTGTCTCCAATCGGTCATGATGGTGCTGTGCCCATGGCCCCATCGTGATCCCTCAACGGTACATCATCGCCACCCTCTTCATCGCCGCCATGCTGCTGCTCTTTGCGGTGGTGCAGGCTCCGCGCCCCGTGAGCTCCGGGGGCGTCAGCACGGCGGAATCCCCGGCGATCATGAACCTGGGGGGTTACGAATCCCTGACGGAGTTCCGCCTGGTGGATGGCTGGGCGCCGCGTTTCCAGGGGGCCCGGGATCCCGATCAGTCTGAAGCCTGGCCCTTCGAGGGCGGCTTCGGGACGCCCTGGGAGCCTGCCTCACCCTATCTCGCCGACCAGGGCCTGGCCTTGAACGGTCCCGGAGGCCGCAGCGAAGTGGTGCTGTGGCGGGGGCTGGAGTGGCGACACTACCGTTTTGACGCGCCCCTGTGCTCGGCCCGCCTGGATCCGGCCAAGGGCAACCGTCTGCTGGTGACGCTCCAGATGGGGCCGTCACGGTTCGAGACCCGCCTCCTGGAGGTGCCGGAAGGACGCGTCCTCTGGTCCGCGCAATCGGGGCCCTGGAGCCGCTTCAGCTGGGATGGCCGGGCCGCGCTGATCGGGTTCTTCGAACCCTCCGAGGGCCATGGCGAGTCGAGGCTGCTGCTGAGTGCTCTGCCCTGTGATGCGGAACTCGCGGAGCCCACCCTGGCGGCCTGGGATGAAACGGGACTGCCGTCCCCGCCACGGGGCGTGGCCACCCGGGCCGAAGCTCTCTCGGAGGACGGCCAGGATTTGCCTGGCATGCGGGCCGAGATCCCCTGGCGTCCCGGCGACCGGCTCTGGTTCCCAAGGGCAGACCGCCTCTGGCATGGCGGTGCCCAGGTTTGGACGGCCTGGGGTCAGGAGGGGGGGCGCTGGCACCGGCTGGCGGCTGGTTCCGGGTTCCTGAATGCCCATCCGCCGCAACGGATGGTGCTGGTGGCGCCAGTGCCAGAGGGCGGCATGATCCGACTGGTGAGCCCCCTGGCGAAGGTGGAGTGGGCCGAAGTGGCGGCTGACGCGCTGCCCTGGCCCGCCTGGGATCCCGCCTGGGCTTGGCGGGACAAGGGCGCCCTGGATGCCTGGGACCAGCGCTGGAATGAGCGCGCGTTGCCCCCTGAGCGACAACGCCAGACCCTGTTCGAGTCCTACCGTTCCGAATGGAGATCGGCCACGAAGCTGCGAATCTCGGTGAAGGGCTGGTTGCCGAAGGGACCGGAAATCGCCCTTCGCGAGCCATCCGGGGTCGCCTGGATCTGGGTCGGCGACCGGGTGCTGCTGGTGCGGCTCGTGGAGGTGGAGCGCGTCCGGATTCTCAGGAAACTGCTTCGCTGATCCGATCCATGGTCATCGAAGTGCGCATTTCTGGTAGCGTTGTGCCCAGCCACTCCTTCTTCCTTCCGGCTTCCCGAGGTTCCCGATGCCGCGCCTCCTCCTCGTGGACGACAATCCCAGCATCCACCGGATTGCCGAATCCCTTCTGGCTCCCACCGATGTGGAACTGGTCTGCGTGGCCTCTGCGGCTGAAGCCCTGGACCGCATTGGGCGCGGCGATCGTTTCGATGTGGCCCTGGTCGACACGGCCATGCCTGGCATGGACGGCTGGACGCTGCTCGACCGGCTCCGGGGGATGGAGGAGACGGTCCGGATGCCCATCGCGCTCATGGCGGGGGTCCTGGATCCGGTCGATCCCGCGAAATTGGCCAAGGCCTCCATCCAGGGATTCCTGAAGAAGCCGATCGAACTGCGCGAGCTGGGCGACCGCGTGAAAGCCCTCCTGGTTACGCCCGTGGTGGTCAGTCCCTCCGCTGTCAGCACCGTTCCCGGCACTCCCGCCGCGGACTTGCTGAAACACGCCGAGGAAGCGCTGCCGGAACTCCGCCCCGAACACGCCGACGTGCCCACGGGGTTGCTGGATGTGGATCTGGGCTTGCCTGAGCCGGAAGACGATCTCCTCGTCCTGACGGCAGAAGACGTTTGGCCAGAGGAGCCGGTCGCGGCCGCGCCGGAACCGACCCAATCCATGTCTGCAGTGCCCGACATGCTCCTGGAACTCGAGGAACTGGATCTCGACAGCCTGAAGGATCTGGCGGCTGAATCCGTGGGCGAGCCTGGGCCGTCCGCCGAACGCTCCTCTGAGCCCGCGCCAGAGCCCGCACCTACAGAATGGCATCAGTCGCCGACCCATCCGGTGATGGAAGAGCTGGAGACGGTTCCGACGGATTTCATCGAACCGCCGCTCAGCCCGGTTCTGGAACCCGTGACCGAACTGGCAGATGTCCTCACGCATCCGGAGCCCGTGCCTGAACTGGCAGATGTCCTCACGCATCCGGAGCCCATGCCCGAACTGGCAGATGTCTTCACGCATCCGGAGCCCGTGCCCGAACTGGCAGATGTCCTCACGCATCAGGAGCCCGAAGTGCCAGCGGCCGCGGCTGTCGCGGGCGGACAGGATGCTGTCGCTCCCGGTCCTGCCACGCCGGTTCCCGCAGGGCCGGTGCCTGCCACCTCCGAGCAGGCTCAGGTCCTGCTCCAGGCCCTGCTGGCGGAGCCGGTGCTGATGGATGCCCTCGTCAAGGCCCTGGTGGCGCGCCTAGGCGATCAAGTGCTTCGCGAGATCGCCTGGGAAGTCATGCCGGACCTGGCGGGAAGATTGCAGCGTTAGGGACATGAACAGGTCTGCCCTCTTGCCCCTCGGGTTCCCCCCATGATCACCGGCTACAACACGGATGTGCGGCACGGAAACCGGGTCTTCCACGTTCAGACGGAGGACAAGGGGCAGTCCAACCCCAAGATCGAAACACTCATCTACGTGGGTGGCGAGATCTTGGACAGCTACCGATCCTCCTACGAGGACCTGATGGCCAGCACTCCCGTCTCAGAGCCGGGCATCCAGGGGCGTATGGAAGACCAGCATCGGGCGGTCATCCGTGACATCAAGAACGGGAAGTACGACCTCACGCCGGCGGACCAGTCCGAGCAGCAGGCCTTCAATGACCGCCCCCTGGATCAGGCCATCCTGGAATTCCTCCAGCAGGAAGGGGATGTGGACAGCCTCGAACTGGTGCTGGACCAGCCCATGAAGCCCGCCTTTGGCAGGCTGTTCCAGGTGCAGATCCGCGCCCGGTTGTGCCAGAGCCAGAGCCCGGTGGTGGGCGCCGAGGTGGTCGTCAAACTGGTGTCCAGCATCAAAAAGGCCACAAGTCTGTTGTCAGGACGGACCGGCGCCGACGGCCTGTTCATCGGCGAGGTTCAGCTCCCCCCCAGCCAGCCCGGCCAGTGCGCCGTGGTGGTGAGCTGCACCGGGGACCAGGGCTTCGATGAGGTGAAGGCCACCATCGTGGCCGTGTAGGGCGCCCAGAGAGGCACCGGCAGGCCCGTTCATCCGGGGTCGTCCGGGGCCCATTGTTTTCTTAGGCGATGGAGCAGGAGGCGCAGTTCCAGCAGCAGGGGCCGGGCCGCCAGGAAGCACAGAAAACCCGCGAGCGGCACCGTCACTTTGAAGCCGATGTGCTTGAAGCCGAGCGCCCCCACGACGCCTCCACCGAGGAAGGAGGCAAGGAGCAGCAGCAGGAGGGTCAGTTTCTGGCGGTTGGCGAGGATGCGCTCCCGGCCCTTCCGCTGATGGACGTTTACATAGGTCAGGCGGCTTAGCTCGATGCCGATGTCCGTCACGGTGCCCGTGAGATGGGTGGTGCGCACGGCGGCGCCGGAGAGGATCGAGGTCACGGCGTTGTGCATGCCCATGATGAAGCAGAGCAGCATCACCGTCATGGGCAGCGTGAACTGGATCTCCTCCTGAAGCCGGTTCCCCAGGAAGCCAAACGCCAGCATCAACACCGCCTCTACGGCCAGGGTCACGGCATAGCGGCTGCGCAGGCGGCGGCGCTGACCGAAGCTGATCAGCGTGGTGCACGCGAAGGCCCCGCCCAGGAAACTCAGCATCATGGCCAGGGCCGCCAGGGCCGTCGTGAGGTCGCCTCCGGCCAGTTCGTCGGCCATGGAAGAGACAACGCCGGTCATGTGGGAGGTGTAGTGGCCCACAGCCAGAAAGCCGCCCGCGTTCACCGCCCCCGCCACGAACGCCATGGCCCAGGCCAATTGGCGGTTGAGGGACTCGGAGCGGAGGGCGCCCTCCCGCACTAGCAGCTTCTCTTGGATCGGCAGGGTGGCCAGGGCAGACTCTACTGCGGCCTGGAGCTGCTGCCCATCCAAGCGGTTCCTGAGCAGCCGCCGCAGGTAGCGGGCCACGATCAGTTGGACGGCACGGGGAATGCGGCGCATGGATGCTTCAGTCTACTGGCTCGGTACACCTGAATTTATGCCGAAGGCTAACTCCAGACACGCCACCGGCGCGTCTGGAGCCCGGTAAACTTCAACCATGCGCAAAATCCTCCTGCTCCACACCGGCGGCACCCTGGGCATGGCCCCCAGCGGCGAGCCCGCCTCCCTGGCACCGGGACCTTTCCTGGAACTCCTGCTGGAGCAGGTGCCCGAGTTGAGTCAGCTGGCCGCACTGGCCGTGGAAGTGCCCTTCAACCAGGATTCCGCTTGTCTCGAACCCGCCCACATCCTGGCTCTGGCTCAGCGGGTGCGGGACGCCGCCAGGCTGTTTGATGGCTTCGTCATCATCCACGGCACGGACACGATGGCCTTCACGGCCTCCTGCCTGGGCTTCCTGTTGTCGAGCCTGGGCAAGCCGGTGGTGCTCACGGGCAGCCAGCGACCCCTGGCCTTCGTGCGCAGCGATGCGCGGAGCAACCTCGTCAACGCCGTGGATCTGGCCTGCCGCGCCATCCCCGAGGTTGGCATCTGTTTCGGCACTCACTGGCTGCGCGGCGTCGCCACCGACAAGCTGAGCGTCAGCTTGTTCGAGGCCTTCGAGAGTCCCAATCTGGCCCCCCTGGCAGAGATCGGCGCCGAGATCCGCCTGCATCCCGAAGCGGGCCAGTTCGAACGCCAGATGCCCTCAGGCCTAGGCAATGGGCTCGACCTGAACGTCCACACCATCACGCCGCACCCTGGCATGGCCTGGTTCCCCGCACCTGCAGGGGCGAAGGCGGTGCTCATCCAGGCCTTCGGCGCCGGCAACCTGCCCATGGACCGCACCGACCTGACCGGGTTCCTGCTGGACTGCCGGCAGCGGCAACTGCCCGTGGTGGTGACTTCTCAATGCGCCTACGGCGGCGTCGATCTGTCCGCCTACGAGCTCGGCCGGAAAGTCGAAGAAATGAACGGCATTTCCGGTGGCCTGCACACCCGCTGGGCCGCCCTGGCGAAACTGGGGCTGGTGCTGGGTGCCGGTGGCGGAATCGAGGAGGCGCGAGAGGCCTTCAGGATTGCTTGGGCTGGCGAACCCATGCGGGACGGGGCCTGGCCGCAGGCCTGATTGGTACGGGCCCTCCCATGCCACGCGCAGGGCGCCAGGGCATGCGCCCCGGCGGTAGAAAACTGAATGCAGTTCTTAACTCCAAACGCGCCGTGGGCGCGTTTGGAGCAAGGTAAACTACACCTTTCCGGGACACCTCCATGTTGGACCCCAACCTCCTCCGCAACGACCTTGACGCCGTGACGATGCGGCTGTCCGAGCGGGGCTACAGCCTGGACCGGGCCCGCTACCTAGAGTTGGATGCCCGGCGCCGCAGCGTCCTGCAGGAAGCCGAGACCCTGAAGGCCGAGCGAAACCGCGTGAGCGATGAGGTGGGTCGGCTCAAGCGGGCCAAGGAGAATGCGGATGCCCTCATCGCCCAGCAGCGGCAGGTGGGCGACCAGATGAAAGCGCTCGAAGTGGCTGAGCGTGAAGTCGAACTGGCCTTCAAGGACTTCCTCGCGGACATCCCCAACCCTCCTCATGCCAGCGTGCCCAGCGGCCGTGACGAACACGGCAACCTGGAGATCAAGCGCTGGGGCCAGATTCCGGTGATCGCGGCGCCCAGGGATCATGTTGAATTGGGCACGGCCCTCGGCATCCTCGACCTCGACCGCGCCGCCAAGCTCAGCGGCGCACGCTTCGCGGTGCTCAAGGGGCAAGGCGCCAAGCTCGAGCGGGCCCTCATCACGTTCATGCTCGACCGCCAGACAGCAGCTGGCTACACCGAAGTGATTCCGCCCTACCTCGTCAACGCCGAGAGCATGTACTGCACAGGCCAGCTTCCCAAGTTCGAACAGGACCTCTTCAAGACGCCCCACGGCGAGGGCGCCTTGTACCTCATTCCGACCGCCGAAGTGCCCGTCACGAACCTCTATCGCGACGAGATCCTGTCCGCCGAGGCGCTGCCGATGCGCCATTGCGCCTTCACGCCCTGCTTCCGCAGCGAAGCCGGCAGCTACGGCCGCGATACCAAGGGCATCATCCGCCAGCACCAGTTCCACAAGGTCGAGCTGGTGACCTTCGCCGCCGCGGACCAGGCCGAGGCTGAACTGGAGCGGCTCACCTCGGATGCAGAGGCGATCCTGGAGGCCCTGGAACTGCCCTATCGCCGGGTGCTGCTCTGCACCGGGGATATGGGCTTCAGCAGCCAGAAGACCTACGACCTGGAAGTCTGGCTGCCCTCCCAGAACACCTATCGGGAGATCAGCTCGTGCAGCTGGTTCGGCGACTTCCAGGCCCGGCGCGCCAACATCCGCACCAAGGGCAAGGAAGGGAAGCCCGTCTTCGCCCATACCCTCAACGGCAGCGGCCTGGCTGTGGGCCGGACCTGGGTGGCCGTGCTCGAGAACTACCAGCAGGCGGATGGCAGCATCAGGGTGCCCGAGGTGCTGAGGCGATTCATGGGCACCGAGGTGATCCGCTGACGGTAGTGCCCCTCCTGTGCGCAGAAGGCCTGGGCCTTCTGCGTGAGACAAGATGGGCACTGCAAGGCGTATCTTTTTCCATCGCCCCAGGGGAAGCGTGGGGCGTCATCGGCGCGAGCGGTTCGGGAAAAACCACATTGCTGAACCTGGCGCTGGGGCTGCTGGAGCCGACGGAGGGCAGGATTACCCTGGAAGGGGAACCCTGGTCCCCTCTGCCGGAACGGCAGCGGCGGGGCCGCCGGCCCAGCCTGCAGGCCGTCTTCCAGGATGCCCTGGCCAGCCTGCCGCCGCACCGGACCGGCTGGGAGATCCTGCAGGAGCCCCTGGAAATCTGGCAGCGCGGCGACGCGCATTCGCGCCGGGAGGCGGCGACGCGCATGGCGGAGCGGGTGAAGTTCCCAGAGGCTTCCCTGGACCAGCGGCCAGAGGCATGGTCGGGCGGACTCGCCCAGCGGCTCTGCCTGGGGCGGGCTCTCATGCTGGAACCGGCCCTGCTGGTGCTGGACGAGCCTTTTTCGGCCCTGGACCCCACCCTGGGAGGCCACCTCCTGACACTGCTGCAGGCTCTGAAAGCAGAAGGCACCACCCTGCTCATCGCCAGTCACGACCTACCCTCGGTGCAATCCTTCTGCGACCAGCTGCTGCTGCTGCGGGAGGGGACAACCCTGTGTCAGGGACCCGTTGGACAGCTGCTGTCCGACCCACAGCACACCCACCTGCGGGACCTTCTGGAGGCCTTGCCTATCCTGGAATGAAATGGAATTTAATTAGCGGAGGACAGCCGAAGGCTACTCCTCCACTGAGACCTGCGCGGCGGAGGCGTTGACGTAGATGCCGCCAAAGTGGCCCCACAGGCTGCTGAAGCCGGGGCGCAACCGGCCCTGCTGGTCCAGGGACTGCAATTCGGCGGAGAGCAGCTTCTGGGCTTCCGTGGTCTGCAGGTCCTGGATGAGGCTGCGGCGGGTCTCGAAGGTAAGGGCGGAGGCGGGCTCACGCGAAGTCACCCGGGCCACCCAGAGCTTGCCTTCCTGGGTCCAGAGCACAGGCGTGGTCTGACCCACAGGCGTATCGAGCAGGGCCTTCCGGATGGCGGGATTGGCAATGAGGTCGCGGAGTCCACTGAGGGGCGCCGCCGCCTGATCGGTGACGGGTCCCACGGCCTGCAGGCCGGCGTTGTTGAGGGCCTGCTGGGCCTTGGCCACGGCGAGTTTGCGCCCCTCTTCAAGCTGGTAGGCGGCGAGGACCTTGGTGCGGATTTCCCTGAAAGGCGGTACGGCCTCGGGCAGTTCCTCCTGCACTCTGAACAGCAGGTGGCGATCAGGGAAGGGCATGGGCTTTGACACGTCGCCCACCTTGAGGCGGAAGGCCTCGCTGAGGATCTGCGTCAGTTCCGGCAGGCCCGGAGTCTGCGCGGAAGGCTCGTTGCTGAAGGCCTGGCTGAGCAGGGCGGAACTGCCCAGGCTCTTGGCGGCTGCCGCGAGGTCGCCCCCATTGGCGCGCTTCCGGATCTGTTCGAGGCGCTCCTGGGCCCGCGTATTGAACCGGGTATCGGCAATCTCCCGGGCCAGATCGGCCTTCATGTCCTCGAAGGTCTTCTCGCGACGTCCCTCCAGCTTGATCAGGTGGACGCCAAACTGGGTGCGCACGGGCTGGCTGATTTCGCCGGGTTTCAGGATGGCGGCGGCATCGGCGAAAGGCTTCACCATCTTGGCCGCGTTGAACCAGCCCAGGTCGCCGCCCTTGCCCTTGGCACTGGGGTCCTCGCTGAGTTCCTCGGCGGCCTTGGCGAAGTCCTGCCCTTTCACAAGGCGCTCCCGGAGCAGCTGGGCTTTGGCCGTGGCCTCCTGGACCTGGGCCTCGCCTTCGGCCTTGAACAGGATGTGCCTGGCCTTGAACTCGGCGCTGTCCCCTTTGCGGGCCTCGAAGGCGGCCTTGAGGGCGGCATCATCCGGCTGGATCTCCTTGGCTAGGGCGGCGCGATCCACGGTCACGAACTGGATGATCCGCCTGGGCGGCTGGAGGAACCGTTCTCCTCCGGCCTTGTAGAAGGCCTCCAGAGTGGCGTCTCCCGGGTCGGCCACCGCGCTGGGCTCCACCGCCAGGGTGGCCTGCTGGAAGGCGACCTTCTCGTTGCGCAGGCGGTTCTCCTGGGCGATCCAGGCCTCGTCCACGGGAATCTGCAGGGCGGCCTGCTGGACCAGCTTGGTGCGCAGCAGTTCGGATCGGAGGCCCCGCTCCTGGATGGCCGGGTTGAAGCCGGTCTCCTGGAAGATCTGCTTCAGCTCGATGTTGGTTTTTAGGTTGCCGTTGGTGTCGAGCAGCACGGGATACTGGCGCAGGAAGGCCCGGAGGCGGGTGCCCACCTCCTCGTCGGTCACCACCACGCGGTGCCGCTCGGCCAGTTCCTCCATGAGCTTCTGGTTCATGAGATCTCGCAGGGCCTGGGACTGGACGAAGGGCTTTAGGGTCTCCGGGCTGGCCTGCTTGCCATAGCGCTGGTAGAGCTCCTGCATGTGCTCGGCCAGTTCACGCATCAGCACTTCATGGCCGTAAACGCGGGCCACCACTGTATCGGCCGAGACGGCCCCCCCGGTCGGCGCCAGGTAGGCCACCAATCCCAGAAGGACGATGATCATGACCGCAGCCATGGGGGTGCGGTTGGATTTGAAGACCTGGCGGAAAGAACGAAGCATGCGGAGCTCCAAAGTACGGACCCCCCAGATTAACGCGGAAGGAGCCTGTCGCACAGCCCGCGGCTCCTGGGGGCTGTGTGACAGGCTCCTTGGTTCGATTACACTGAAATGCTGGAGAGGTTGAATGGCCGTTCTGCCCGTGCTCACGTGGGGGGATCCCCGCCTCAAGAAGAACAGTGCTGACGTCGGGGAATGGACTCCCGAGTTGGAGCAGCTTGTGGCGGACCTGTTTGAGACGTCGCTACATGATGAGGGCGTTGGGCTCGCGGCGCCCCAGGTGGGCGTGAACCTCAATCTGGCGGTGGTCGATTGCTCCTGCGGGGAGGATCCCGGGCAGAAGATCATCCTCATCAATCCAGAGATCACGAAGGAGGAGGGCTCGCAGGAGGGACCCGAGGGCTGCCTGTCCATTCCCGGCATCCGCGAGGTGCTGACGCGCCCCCAGAAGGTGACCCTCCGCAACCGGACGAAGGATGGCGGCTGGGAGGAACTGGTCGGCGAGGATCTGAAGGCCCGGGCCTTCTGTCACGAGATCGACCACCTGCGTGGGCGCCTCTTCGTGGAGTACTTCGGGCCCGTGAAGCGCCAGTTCCTCCAGAAGAAGTATCTGAAGCAGGTCCGGGGATGACCCGGATCGCCTTCCTCGGCACCCCCCGCGTGGCCGTTCCGGCCTTGCGGGCGCTGGCGGAAGAAGGGATCGTGGCGGCCTTCTGCAATCCGGACCGGCCCGCGGGCCGCGGCCGGCACCTGGAGGCCCCGCCGGTGAAGATGGCGGCCCTGGAGTGCCGCCTCGCCATCCACCAGCCGCAGAGCTGGAAAACGGCCGAGACAAGGGCCTTGTGGGAGAGCCTGAAGATCGACCTGGCGGTGGTCGTCGCCTACGGTCACATTCTGCCGCGCTGGATGCTGGATTCCTGTCCCGGCGGCGTCTGGAACCTCCACTTCTCCCTGCTGCCCCGCTGGCGTGGTGCGGCCCCGGTGAACCACGCGCTGCTGGCCGGGGACGAGGAGACCGGCGTCAGCCTCATGCGGCTCACGGAAGGGCTGGACGAGGGTCCCGTGCTGGCTCAGTGCCGCCGGGCCATCGGCCAGGAGGCCACCGCCGAGAGCCTGCTGGCCAAGCTGGCCGTGGACGCCTCCGAACTCCTCCTGGATGAACTTCCCAAGCTGCTGTGCGGCTGCGCCCGGCCGCTGGAACAGCAGGATGATCTGGCCACCTACGCCCCAAGCTCCGCAGGAACATGGGCCACCTGGACTGGCGCCTCCCAGCGGCCGACCTGCACCGGCAGGTACGGGCCCTCTGGCCCTGGCCCGGGTCCGAACTGCAGATGGAAGGCCAGGCGCTGAAGGTCTGTGGCGTGGGGGCGCTGCGGGCCTGCTACCGGGAGCCCGGCCAGCTGATTTGGAGCAAGGAGGGCACCTGGCTCACCACCACCGATGGCGCCCTTCAGCTCACCCAGCTCCAGCGCCCCGGCAAGCCCATCCAGCCTGCGCTCCAGGCTCTGCAGCCCTGGGGGGCCAGCGGGAGCCGGACGCTCGTGCCCCCGGACGAATCTTAAAGCACGCTCTGAGCTGATCGCGGTTCTGAGACGAACTGCCGGAGGGCCGCGGCGACCGCGGCGATGACCGGGGCCCAGTCCTCGGTGTCCGGCTGGCGGAAGAGCCGCATGGACCCCGGGTACCAGGGCGAGTCCTCGCGCTCCTTGAACCAGCGCCAGTCGGTCTTGTAGTGGGGCAGCAGCACCCAGCAGGGTATCCCGAGTGCCCCTGCCAGGTGGGCTGCCGCCGTGTCCACGGAGATCACCAGATCGAGGCTGGACACCAGCGCGGCGGTATCGGCGAAATCCCCAATCCAGGGACTTGGATCGACCAGGTCGATGCCAGCAGGCGGCGGCAGGGCTTCAGCCGTTTTCTGCAGACTGATGAAACGAACGCCTTCCACCGCGGCCAAAGGCGCCAGGAGGTGGAGTCCAGCCAGGGAGCGGTCGCGATCGTTCTCGAAGCGGGGGTTGCCCTGCCAGGCGAGGCCCACGAGGGCTCTCTCCGAGGGGAGCCGGGCGCGCCACGTCAGGAGTTCTTCCCCGGGGATCCTCAAGTAGGGGATCGGCGCGGGAATCGAGTCGAGCCCCGTTCCACAGTGGCGGGGGATGCTCTGGGGCAGGATCCAGAAGTCCCAATCGGGACCAGGGACCGTCTCGCCCAGGGCCACCACCACATCGACCCCGGCCAGGGTCGTGAACAGCTTCTTCAGTGGGAGGTGGCAGACGATTCCGATCCGGGCCGCGCCGGTGCCCTTGAGCACGGAAGCGTAGCGGCCGAACTGGATCATGTCGCCATAGCCGCCTTCACACCCGATGAGCAGGGCCTTGCCGACCAGACTTTCACCCTGCCATCGGGGGGCGGGAATCCTGGCCGACAGGTCGAGGTTCCAGGCCCGGGCCTCCAGGGCCTGCCAGCCCTCCTCGAGGCGGCCCTGGCGCAGCAGGAGGTAGCTGAGGTTGAAGCGGGCCTTCGCGTAGGTCGCGTCGAGGGCCAGG
>CAIQPH010000092.1 GCA_903873655.1 uncultured Holophagaceae bacterium
CCTATAACGCCGCCACTCAGGTGACCCAGAACATTACCATCGGCATGGGAAACCAGACGATAACCTTTAGCAATCCGGGCACCAAGGCCAACGGGGCCACGCCAACTCTCACGGCCACTACGCCATTCCCCACGCCATGGCGGCCCTGCTGGCCCGGATGGCCATCCCGGACCTGAAGGTGGTGACCACCCTCCACGGCACGGACATCACTGTGGTGGGCAGCGATCCCAGCTACCTGCCCATGGTGAAGATGGCCATCCGGGAAAGCGACGGGGTCACAGCTGTCTCCGAGTACCTCCGCCAGGAGACGATCCGCACTTTCGGTGTGGACCGGACCATCGAGGTCATCGGCAACTTCGTGGAGCCGCCGGGCCAGGAGCGGCCCGACTGCCGGGCCTGGCTGGCGCCCAAGGCCGCCTTCGTGATGACGCACATCTCGAACTTCCGCCCCGTGAAGCGGGTGATTGACGTCCTCAAGGTGTTCGAACGCGTCCGCAAGGAGGTCCCCGTGCGCCTGATCATGGTCGGCGACGGCCCGGATCGCATGGAAGCCGAGGCCTTCTGCCGGGACCGGGGTTTCTCAGCCGAAGTGCGCTTCACCGGCAAGCAGCTGGACATCGCCACCGTGCTGGCCTGCTCGGATCTGTTCCTGCTGCCCAGCGCCACGGAGAGCTTCGGCCTGGCGGCTCTGGAGGCCATGGGCCACCGGGTCCCGGTCATCGCCAGCCGCGTGGGTGGCCTGCCGGAGGTCGTGCGGCATGGGGTGGATGGCTTCCTCGAAGCCATGGGCGACGTGGATGCCATGGCCGCGGACGCGCTCATCCTGCTTCGTGACGAGGAATTGCGCCTCCGCATGGGCGGCGCCGCCCGGGAGCGCGCCCTGGGTGCCTTCGCCGAGGGGCCCATCGTGGACCGCTACGAGGCCCTCTACCGGCAGGTGCTGGGGCAGGGGTAGCGTCTAGAGAAAGCGCTGGTCGCGGAAGACACGGAAGAACGCCGGAAACCACGGAAAAAGGCAGGGGCGTCCGTTTCGAAAGCACGGGCTGCATCCCGGGGGCGCCTGGTCCGCGCGGCGAGGGCCACGGCCCCTTCCGTGTCCTCCGCGAAATTCCGTGTCTTCCGTGACCAGCCATTCCCTGATGGAGGGGTAGGCCAGTGCTGGCATGATCTGATCGTGGACGAATGCGTCCCTAGCCTTAGGAAATTCAGATCCATGCTCTATCAGACCCACGCCCGCATTCACCTCGGTCACATCCGGGCCAATCTGGAAGCCATCCGGCAGGCCATCGGTCCCAGCAAGCTCCTGCTCTCCGTGAAGGCGAACGCCTACGGCCACGGAGCTCTACCCGTGAGTCGTCTCGCGGAAGCCTGCGGTGTGGATTGGCTGGGCGTGGCCACCGTGCCGGAGGGAATCCAGGTCCGGACCGCCGGGATCTCGCTGCCCATCCTGAAGCTGTCGCCCACCTTCCCCGAGGAGATGGGCGCCGCGGTAGCCGCTTCCCTCACCCTCGCCGTGAGTGACCGGGACGGGGTGCAGGCTCTGCAGGCCGTGTGCGCGGCCCGGGACCTACTGGGCCGGGTCCACCTCAAGCTCGAGACCGGCATGGGCCGGACGGGGGTTCCAGTCCCCGAGGCGCCCGCCCTGGCCCGCTTCATCGAGCGGGAGTGTCCGCACTTGCACCTGGAAGGACTCTTCACCCATCTGCCCGTAAGCGACGTGCCGGATGACGCCTTTACGGAGGCCCAGGTCCGGGACTTCCTGGCGGCGGTAGGACAGGTCGAAGCCGCCCTTGGCCGACGGCCGGAGCTGGTCCACTGCGCCAACTCCGGTGGCGTGCTGGGACATCCGGACAGCTGGCTGGACCTGGTGCGGGTCGGCATCATGGCCTATGGCTGCTACCCCGATGAGCAGACCCCGCGCACGGTGCCGCTCCTGCCGGGCCTCTCCTTCGTCTCCCGCGTGGCCTTCCTTAAACGGGTGGAGCAGGGGACCACCATCGGCTATGGCCGCTCCTGGACAGCCACCGAAGCCACCTGGATCGCCACCATCTGCTGCGGCTACGCAGACGGGTTCAACCGCCTGTTTTCCAACCGGGGCCAGGTGCTCATCGCTGGCCGCTCCTATCCCGTGGTGGGTCGGGTCTGCATGGACCAGACCATGGTGGATCTGGGGCCGGAGACTGCAGTGAAAGTCGGCGACGAAGTGGTCCTCATCGGCCGCAGCGGCGACCAGGAGATCACCGCCGCCGAGTGGGCGAAGGTCCTGGGGACCATCCCCTACGAAGTCACCTGCCAGATCGGGCCAAGGGTGGAGCGGGTGCCGGATCCTGACTGAACGCGAACGGGTGTAAGGTGTCTCCATGTCCGAACAAACGTTGACCATCCTCCTTGCTGGCGGCAGCGGCTCGCGGTTGCAGCCCCTGACCGCGGATCGGGCCAAGCCGGCCGTGCCCTTTGCCGGCAAGTACCGGGTCATCGACTTCACCCTGTCCAACTGCCTGCATTCTGGGCTGCGCCGCATTCTGGTGCTGACCCAGTACAAATCGCATTCCCTGCACAAGCACCTGCGGGACGGCTGGTCCATCTTCAATCCCGAGTGCGGCGAGTACATCACGGTGGTGCCTCCGCAGATGCGCACCGGCGCCTCCTGGTACGCGGGCACGGCGGATGCCATCTGCCAGAACCTGTTCCTGCTGGAGCGCAGTTCCTCCGAGAAGGTCCTGATTCTCGCCGCCGACCACATCTACCGGATGGACTACGCCGCCCTCCTCCAGGCCCATGACGAGAAGGCCGCCGACCTGACCGTGGCCTGCATGAAAGTGCCCCTGGGCGAGGCCGGCGCCTTCGGCGTCATGGCCATCGATGGGGACCAGCGGATCATCGAATTCAACGAGAAGCCGGAGCACCCCAAGTGCCTTCCAGGGGATCCGGAAACAGCTTTAGGTTCCATGGGCATATATGTCTTTCCTAAGGATTTACTTATGGAAGAGTTGAGGGCCGATGCCGCCAGGGAAGGTTCCAGTCACGATTTCGGCAAGGACCTGATCCCCCGCATGATCCGCACTCACAAGGTCTATGCCTACGAGTTCGGCGGCCCCCGGGGTCGAGTCACCCAGGACCGCTACTGGCGGGACGTGGGCAGCCTCGACGCCTACTACGAGGCGAACATGGACCTCCTCAAGCCCGTGCCGCCGCTGGATTTGTACCAGCAGGACTGGGCCATCCGCACCTACCACGGCCAGAACCCTCCGGCCCGCATGGTGCCTGGCGAAGGCGGCAAGGACGGGCTCCTGGTCAACGCCATCATGGGCGCCGGCACGGTGATCATCGGCGGCAGTGTGCGCCATTCCATCCTGGCCTCCCGCGTGCATGTTCACGAGGACGCCGAGGTGCAGGATTCCATCCTGTTCGATCACGTCACCGTGGGCCGCGGCGCGAAGCTGCGCCGCTGCATCGTCGACAAGCACGTGCAGATTCCACCAGGGGAGACCATCGGCTTTGAACCCGACAAGGACGACCGGCGCTTCACGCGCTCCGAAAAGGGCATCCTCGTGGTGCCGAAGGAGTACCGGTTCGAGCGCTGACCCGGACGCTGCTTTGACCAGAATTGGGACGGCGGCAGACCCGCATCGCCCGAGCCTTGAAGGAATGCCGCAGGACTCATCATCCGGACTTACCGGTCACCTGATCCTTGGCTCAGTTGGCGAAGCCCTTCAACGCGCAGGAAGTCCAGAGGAGCCTGGCAAGGGCCGAAAGAGAACACAGGACTCAGCAATCGTGTCCGGGACTTGCTCCATGGAACCCCCGAACAAGGTCAGCAGATCGAGCAGGTGAACAGCATGCAACCACCACAACTCCCCGCCAGCACTGTCCCCCGCACGATTCTCGTGGTGGACGACAGTCCCGCTGACCTGCACCTGGTCGCGGCCATGTTCCGGCAGCGGGGGCACAGCGTCCTGGAAGCCGCCAATGGTGCGGAGGCCCTGCTGGCGCTCGCCTCGGTGCGGCCCGACGCCGTGGTGTCCGATGGCCTGATGCCCATTCTGGACGGCTACCAGCTCTGCCGACTCGTCAAGGACGAGCCCTCCACCCGCCACATTCCCGTCGTCCTGCTCACGGGGCAGGCGGAGGGGCTGAGTCGCTTCTGGGCCAGGACCTGCGGAGCGGATCTGTTCCTGATCAAGGGCAGGGACACGACCGGAGTGGTGGCCGTCACCCTCGGACTGGTGAGCCACTCTGGAGAATCCCCAGGAAGGGACGGGAACACGGGGTTCGACCCGCAGGAACTGGGGCTCGACGCCATTCACGAGCGACTGAGGAAGGCCCTGGAGCACCGGCTGCTGCAGACGGCCCTGCGGGACGCCATCGGCCATTTGTACACGCTGCATCTCGACCCCAGCGACCTGATCAGGAAGGTGCTGGACCTGCTGCATGAGCTGGTCCTGCCGGGGGCCATTCACCTGGCGATCCCGGGGGAGGCTGGGCACGCAGGTGCTGGCTGCTACTGCAGCGGCGTGGGAGAGGCAGAGCGGGAGGCCATCCAGGCGGCCGCGGCCCAGGTCATGGGCTGGGAGGGGGCCTGGCCGTCCACCTGGGAGGAAGTGCCGCCCTTGAGGGCTGAGGCCGCGGAGTTGTGCCAACCGGCCCTGCTCAGCCTGCCGATCGGCGAGCCGGGCGTTGCGGCTTCCGGCTGCATGACGCTCTACGCCGAACAGAGGACCCTTCGCGAACACGAGCGGTTGTTCGAAGTGGCCTGCCAGGAGTTGGCGCGGCTGCTTGATCTCGCAGAAAGCCGACGGCAGCTCAGCCGGTCCGAGGAGGCCCTGCGGCAGGCACAGAAGGCGGAAAGCCTCGCCCTGATGGCTGGTGGCATCGCCCACGATTTCAACAACCTCTTCCAGAGCATCACGGCCAACCTGGAACTGATGGCCATGCTCACCGCCGGCCAGCGCGAGAAGAACCTCCTGGGCAATCTGCTGGCCGCGGTCAAGAAGGGCGGGGGACTGGCCGGGCAGATGCTCGAATTCTCCGGCCACATGTGGAAGGTGGATATCCCGCTGGATCTCAACGCCCTGGCGCGGGAGGCCATCGAAGCGTGCCACCAGGAAGCCGATTCGGTCCAGTTCGTGGCGGACCTGGCCGAGGACCTGCCGCCCGTGGTGGGTGACCAGAACCACCTTCTCCAGGCTCTTGCGCACCTCCTGAGGAACGCCGCGGAAGCCATCGGAGCCGGTCCCGGACGCATCACGATCACCACCAGCGTAGCCGACTGGAAAGAGGACAAGGACACACCAAGAGGCCGCTGGCTCACGAACGTCCCAGCAGGCCAGGCCATCTGTCTCTCCATCACCGACGACGGTTGCGGTGCCTCGGAGCAAGTCCTGAGCCGGATGTTCGATCCCTTCTACACGACCAAGCAGCTGGGGCGCGGCCTGGGGCTGCCGGCCACCCTGGGGATCATCAAAGCTCACCAAGCGGCGCTGCAGGTCGAGAGCCGGGCCGGTGCAGGGAGCACCTTCCGACTCTGGTTTCCGGTGGCGGGATCTTCTAGGCCGACAACCAAGGCAAGTCCGACCAAGGCCTGAACCATACCTGCCTTCATCTGAAGGAATTTCAACATGAACTCCAACGATGTGAGCAGCCTCCAGAAGCCGCGCCCTTCCCTCGGGAAGAGCCTGCTCCTCGCCGTCGGCTTCGGACTGCTCGGCTACCTCGGCAACCTGGTTCGCCTGCCCCTCGGGTTCAACCTCTCATTCATCTTCGGCAGCATCTTCACCCTCGCCTGCACGGTGCTCCTGGGCTGGCGCTGGGGCCTGGTTTCCACCCTGCTGGCCTCGGTCTATACCTTCTTCCTCTGGAACCACCCCTACGCCATCGTCATTCTCGGAGCGGAGACCCTCTGGGTCGCCTGTGCCCTCCGCCGGGGCCACCGGAACCTCCTCCAGATCGTCACCCTGTTCTGGGTACTGGTCGGCATCCCGCTGGTCTATCTTTTTTACGGGAGCGTCCAGCACCTGGGCTTGCAGGTCACCACAGCCACGGCCCTGAAGCAGGCCGTCAACGGGTGCACCAATGCCCTGATCGCCAGTGCCCTGCTCAGATACCTGCCGGTGGAGACCTGGCTGGGCCTCGGCGATCGCCCCAGACTCCACCCGCTGGGCGCCGTCCTCTACGATCTCTCGCTGCTGCTCCTGCTGGTCCCGTCGGTGGCGATGGTCATCCTGCTCAGCCACCGGGAGATCGCCCTGGGCGAGCGGAGGGTGGTGGAGGAACTCAGCACGGAGGCCACCTACCGTGAAGGGGTGCTCCAGAACTGGGCCGACCGTCAACTCCTGGCCATCGCCCAAATGGCGGCGGCCGGGCAGCAGCTCGGCATGGCCCCTTCTCCCCGCCTGCAGGCGCGGCTTCAGCAGATCCACGCGTTCGTTCCCGACTTCATCAACCTGTCCCTCTGCGATGCGGACGGCCGAGCAGTCGCGTTCGACCCCCTCCTGAACGACCTCGGCAAGTCCAGCATCGGCCTCGCCTTTTCGGACCACTCGTACTACCTGCCCCTGAAGACCACCTTGAAACCGGTGATCTCCGAGGCCTTCGTCGGCCGACGGGCCGCCTTTAGGCCGCTCTTCGTCATGAGTGTCCCGCTGGTAGAGGAGGGGCGCTTCAGGGGCTTCGGCTCCGGTGCGATCAACCTCGATGACCTGCGTGCGGCCCTGACCCGCTCCCAGGGGGAGGAACCGCCTCTGCTGACGCTGCTGGACACCCGTGACCAGGTCGTCGTGACCACCGATCCCAGGCTGCGCCCCCTGAACCCACTGGCCGAGCCGCCGGGAACCCGCGTCCAGAAAGTCACGGAGCGGGTGAGCCTGGTGATCCCGCCGGCGCGCAAGAACATCTCTTTGATGGACGCCTGGAAGCTGGCCCGCTACACCACCCGCATCCCTGTCCGGGGGACGCCCTGGACCCTGATCGTCGAACGCTCGGCGGGCCCGTTGCAGACCCGCGCCTTCCAGCTGATCACCTGGACCCTGTTCGGCCTGTTCGGCCTGTTCCTGGCGGTGCTCCTCGTGGCCTCGCTGGTGGCGAGGAATCTGAGCCGGGCCACGGTCAAGCTGGCGCACTTCTCCAAGAACCTCCCGGCCCGGATCGAGGCTGACGAAGCCCTGCTCTGGCCCGAGACCCACTTCGAGGAGATCGCGCTGATGACCGCCCATTTCAGAGCCACTGCCGAGGCCCTGGGGGAGCGCATCCTACAGCTGAAGATTGAGACGGAGCTGCGGCTGACCACGGAGCGGGCCATGATGCACCAGGCCCGCCTGGCGGCCATGGGGGAGATGCTTGGCCACATCGCCCACCAGTGGCGGCAGCCGCTCAACGCCCTGAGCATGCTGCTGGCCAACCTGAGGGACGCCGTTCGCCTGGGCGAGCGGGATCCCGAAGCGCTCGAAGGAAGCTTCACCAAAGGGAACTCGCTGATCCAGAAGATGTCCGCGACCATCAACGATTTCCGGAACTTCTTCAGGCCGGACAAGCAGATGGTCCCGTTCTCGGCGCTGCACCAGGCCCGGGCGGCCCTCGGCTTGATGGAATCGAGCCTGGTGGCCGCCAACGTCGCGGTCCAGATCGAGGCCGAGGGCGACCTGGAACTTCTCGGCTTCCCGAACGAGTATTCGCAAGTACTGCTGAACCTGCTGAGCAACGGCCTGCAGGCGATCCAGGCCGCGCACGCCGCGGGCGGACACCTCCGGATCCGCCTCTGGGCAGCCGATGGCCTGGGCTGCCTGACCGTGACCGATGACGGAACCGGCCTTCCCGCTGACCATCTGGACCGGATCTTCGACCCCTTCTTCACCACCCGGGAGACCGGCACCGGCCTCGGGCTCTACATGTCCAGACAGATCATCGAGGGCAACATGGGCGGGCAGATCTCAGCCAGGAACCTGGACCAGGGGGCGGAATTCACGGTGCGCGTGCCCCTTGCCGAAGGGGAACCATGATCGCCAGCTTGGTGGAAGCCGATTTCCTGAAGACCCTGTCGGTTCTCTACATCGAAGACGATCCGGACACCCTGAAGGAGATCAGCGCTTTTCTGGGGCGACGGGTCGGGAGCCTGAGCATGGCCTCCCAGGGCGCCGCAGGCCTGGAGGCCTTCCGGTCGGCCCGCCCGGATCTGGTGGTCACGGACATCCAGATGCCCATCATGGACGGTCTGGCCATGGCGAAGGCGATCCGCGACCTGGCTCCGTCGGTGCCGATCATCGTCACCACCGCCTTCGAGCAGACGGACTACCTGCTGCGCTCGCTCGAGGTGGGCATCGACCAATACGTCCTGAAGCCCATCATGCCAGCACGCCTGGAAGCGGCCCTCCTGACCTGCGCCCACCGGCTCTTTACCGAAGAACAGGCCCGGCGCTCCCTGGCAGAACTGAAGCTCCAATCGGGCCTCATCAGGTCCCTGCTGGATGCCATTCCCGACCTCGTGTTCTACAAGAACCCCCGGGGTGAATTCCTGGGCGGCAATCCCGCCTTCGCCAAGTTCGTGGGGCGCCCCCTCGAGCAGATCGTCGGCATGACTGACTACGATCTGTTCGACCAGGAGGTGGCGGACAATCTGCGTGAGCAGGATCAGCGCATGCTTGCCCTGGGCCAACCCAGCCAGGACGAGACCTGGATCACCTATCCCGATGGCCAGCGAAGGCTGGTGGAAACCCTCAAGACCCCCTATTGCGGCCCAGATGGAACGCTGATCGGTGTGCTGGGCATCGGTCGTGACATCACCCAGCGCAAGCGCGCGGAGCTGGAGGTCCAGCAGGGCCACCATCGCCTGGCCAACATCATCGAGGCCACCCGAGTGGGCACCTGGGAATGGAACATCCAGACCGGGGAGTCCAGCTACAACGAGGGCTGGGCCGAGATGCTCGGCTACAGCCTGAAGGACCTCGAGCCCATCGGCCACGAGACCTGGGTGAACCTGGTCCATCCAGAGGACCTGGCCAGAAACGCCGCCCTGCTCGAACAGCACTACTCCGGAGAGCTTCCCTACCATGATGCCGAAATCCGAATGAAGCACCGGAACGGCTCGTGGGTCTGGGTCCAGGACCGGGGCAAGGTTATTGAGTGGACGGAGGATGGCCGGCCCCTCCTGATGTCGGGAACCCACACCGACATCACCCAGCGCAAGCATGCGGAGGAGGCGCTCCAGGAGAGCAACCTGCAGCTCCTCAAGGCCATCACCAGAGCCGAGGACATGGCCCAGCAGGCGGACCGGGCCAACCGGGCCAAGAGCGAATTCCTGGCCAACATGAGCCACGAGATCCGGACGCCCATGAACGGCGTAATCGGCATGACGGGCCTGCTGCTGGCGCATGACCTGGATCCGGAGCAGCGCCGCCGCGCCGAGATCGTGCGCAACAGCGGGGAGGCCCTGCTGGCGCTGCTCAACGACATCCTGGACTTCTCCAAGATCGAGGCGGGCAAGATCGAGATGGAGACGCTGGACTTCGACCTGCGCGCCCTGCTGGAAGACCTCTCGTCCAGCCTGGCTCTGCGGGCCGGAGAGAAGGGACTCGAGTTCGTCTGCACCGCCGCGCCGGACGTTCCCAGCAGCCTCAAGGGGGATCCGGGTCGCCTGCGCCAGATCATCCTGAATCTGGCGGGCAACGCGATCAAGTTCACCCCTGCCGGCGAGATCGTGCTGCGAGCGAGCGTCGTGGAGGAGCTGGAAGGCGAGGTGTTGATCCGCTTCTCGGTCAGGGATACCGGCATCGGCATCCCAGCGGAGAAGCAGCGCCTGCTGTTCCAGAAGTTCACCCAGGTGGACGCCTCGACCTCTCGCCGCTACGGAGGCACCGGCCTGGGGCTGGCCATCGCCAAGCAGCTTGCCGGGCTGATGGGCGGCGCCATCGGCTTCGCCAGCGAGGAAGGCCGGGGCTCGGAGTTCTGGTTCACCGCGCGCTTCGCCCGGCGCGCCGGAAGCGAGCCCCCGGCGCTGCCGCTGGCTGTCCTCGCCGGGGCCCACAGCCTGGTCGTGGACGACAACGCCACCAACCCTGAGGTGATCCTGGCTCCGCACACGGTCCACGAGATGTACCGAGGCTCGGCCCGCATCCTCCTGGTGGAAGACAATCTCACCAACCAGCAGGTGGCCCTGGGCATCCTGAAGAATCTCGGGTTGCGGGCGGATACCACAGGCAACGGCATGGAAGCACTCCGGGCGCTCTCGAACCAACCCTACGATCTGGTACTCATGGATGTCCAGATGCCCGAGATGGACGGGCTGGAGGCCACTCGCAGGATCCGCGACCCCAAATTTGGCGTCCGCAATCCCGGGATTCCGATCATCGCCATGACGGCGCACGCCATGCGGAGCGATCGCGAGCTGTGCCTGGCGGCGGGCATGAACGACTATCTCACCAAGCCCGTGTCGCCCCGAGCCCTGGCGGAGACCCTGGAACGGTGGCTGTCCGGCAACGGCCAGAAGGTCAAGACCCAAGCGGGTCACCCTGAAGCCGGCCCCGGGCCAGCTCAGGAGCCGGAGCCCCGGGTCTTCGACTCAGCGGCCCTGCTGGCCCGCCTGCTGGACGATCAGGACCTGGCCCGCACCGTGGTCGCAATTTTCCTGGCGGAGGCTCCCGGGCAGATCGCGGCGCTGGCGGGCGGCCTGAAGGCCGGGAACGCCCCCGTGGCCGAGCGGCAGGCCCACTCCCTCAAGGGCGCCTCCGCCAACCTGGGCGCCGAGGCCCTGCGCGCCGCCGCCCAGGCCATCGAGCGGGCCGCCAAGGCCGGCGACCTGACCGCGAGCCTGGCCCTGCTGCCCGACCTGGAGCGGCAGTTCGAACTGCTGCGGGCAGCCCTGGAAGCCCATTTCCCTGCCGCGGAGTAACCTGGAGCTAGGCCAGCCATGAGAATCCTGATCGCTGACGACGATATCACCTCCCGCACCGTGCTGGCGGTCACGCTGCGGGAGCAGGGCCATGAGGTGGAAGAGGCGGTGGACGGGGAGCAGGCCTGCAGAGCCCTGGAAAGGCCGGACGCTCCACCACTCGCCATCCTCGACTGGATGATGCCGGAGTTGGACGGCCTGGAAGTGGTGCGCAGGGTCCGCAACCGGGCGACGGAGCGGCCACCCTACCTCCTCATGCTGACTTCCAAGAGCGAGAAGGCGGAGATCGTCCTCGGGCTGGACGCGGGCGCCAACGACTACCTGACCAAGCCCTTCGATCCCGGGGAACTGCGCGCCCGGGTGGAGGCCGGCCGGCGGGCGATCGAGCTCCAGAATGTGCTGATCGAGAGCCGGGAGGCCATGCTCCACCAGGCCACCCACGATGCACTGACGGGCCTGCTGAACCGGAGGGCCATCCTGGACCAGCTCCGGATGGAACTCACCCGCACCAGGCGCAATGTGAACCTGCTGGCCGTCGGGACCTGCGACATCGACTACTTCAAGCGGATCAACGACACCCACGGCCACTTGACCGGGGACGATGTGCTCTGCGGATTGGCGGACATCCTCCGCAACAGCCTCAGGCCCTACGACTCCGTCGGGCGCCTGGGCGGCGAGGAATTCATCTTCCTCATGCCGGTCAAGGGCGACCTGAACTTCCTGCCCGCGTTCGAGCGGCTGTGTGACCGGATTGCCAGAACGGGCCTACCGACCCGGTCGGGCGAGCTGTCCGTCACGGTTAGCATCGGCGTGGCCTGCGCCACGGGGGACTGCAGCGTGGACGAGGTCCTGGAAGCCTCCGACCGGGCCCTGTACCGGGCCAAGAGCGAGGGCCGCAACCGCGTGATGCTGGACCCGCCCACCGCCGCCATGGCGACCGAACCCCGCGTACCCTGAAGCCCCGGGACACTTTCGAAGGGATGTCATGAAACCAGGGCTCGCCAAGAAAGATGCTCAAGTGCCGCGAATGACGAACGACTCTCTCCAACATGGCATGAACCGGTACGGCTGGCGGCGGCTGCTGGTCGCCATTGGCGTCCTCACGCTGGTCTGGTTCGGGGCGGCCTGGGGCATCGCCAACCACCTGGCGGCGCGGCGGGCGCGGCTCGAGCTCGCCGAGGGGCAGCAGCGCCTGCAGGACCACCTTGCAGTGCTCTCCTCGGGCCTGCAGAACAGCCTGGAGCTGCTCCACGGCATTCCGGCCGCGCTCGGGCGCAGCGGCGAACTCGCCCACCTGTTCAACCGCGCACCCGCCACCACCCAGGCAGCGCCGCTGCCGATCCCTGAGCGCAAAAGGCTCTGGCTGGCCGATGGCGAGCTGAACCAGGTGGACCAGATGCTGGAGGACTCCGTTGCCGACATGAAGACCCTGAGCGTGATCTGGGTCATGGACGCTGCTGGAGATTGCCTCGCCGCCAGCAATTTCCGGAAGACGGAAGGCTTTGTCGGAACGAACTACCGGGACCGGGTCTATTTTCGCCAGGCTCTGGCCGGTCAGCTGGGACACCAGTTTGCCGTCGGCAGAAAGACCGGCATTCCGGGCCTGTTCTTTTCGGCTCCGGTCGAGAGGAAGGGCCGGGTTCTCGGCGTCGTGGCCTGCAAGATCGACTTGTCGGCCCTGAGCAATTGGGTGAACCAGACGGAATCGTTCGTCGTCGACCGGTATGGAGTCGTGGTCATGGCCAGGACCAAAGCCCTTGAATTCAGCGCCCTGCCCAACCCGGAGCGGCAGAACCTGAGTCCGGCGGAGCGCCAGGAACGCTACCTGAAAAGCGACTTCCGGGGGCTCGCCATCGCGTCGTGGGGGGATGACCGCTACCCGCAGCTGCAACGGCTCACGGGCTTCGAGACACCCGTGCTGGCGGCCTCTGCGGCCCTGCCTGGCGAAGACCTTTCGCTGTATGTGCTCGAAGCCATGCCCGGCATCGCCACGCTCGACAAGGACCGGCTGTGGGTGTTCCTGCTGGTGGCGCTGCTGGGCGCCTCCGCGATCAGCGGCGCAGCGCTCACCCTGACCTACCTCCGCCACAGCCTGTGGGCGCGCCAGGCGTTGAGCGCGCAACTGCAGGAGCTCGATCAGGCCAAGGCCATCGCCGAGGGGGCCAGTTCCGCCAAGAGCGAGTTCCTGGCGAACATGAGCCACGAGATCCGGACGCCCATGAACGGCGTCATCGGGATGACGGACCTGCTGCTGGACACCCAGCTGGACCCGGAGCAGCGGCGCTTTGCCGAGATCGTGCGCAACAGCGGGGAGGCCCTGCTGGCGCTCCTGAACGACATCCTGGATTTCTCCAAGATCGAGGCCGGCAAGCTCGAGCTGGAGACGGTGGAGTTCGACCTGCGCGCCCTGCTGGACGATCTCGCGGCCAGCCTGGCCCTACGGGCGGGCGAGAAGGGGCTCGAGTTCATCTGCGCAACCGCGCCGGACGTTCCCAGCCGCCTGCGGGGCGACCCGGGCCGCCTGCGCCAGGTTCTGCACAACCTGGCGGGCAATGCCCTCAAGTTCACCGACGCGGGCGAGATCGTCCTGCGGGCGACCCTCGCGCAGGCGGCGGAGGGGGCGGCGGTGCTCCACTTCTCGGTCCAGGACACGGGCATCGGGATTCCGGCAGACAAGCTGCCACTCCTGTTCGAGAAGTTCACCCAGGTGGACGCCTCGACCACGCGCCGCTACGGCGGCACGGGCCTGGGGCTGGCCATCTCGAAGCAGCTCGCGGAGCTGATGGGCGGGGAGATCGGCGTGGCGAGCGAGGAGGGCCGCGGCTCGGAGTTCTGGTTCACGGCGCGCCTGGCCCCGGGCGGCGAAAGCGCCCCTCCCGCGCTACCGACGGCCGCCCTGACCGGGGTCCGCATCCTGGTAGTGGACGACAACGCCACCAACCGCGAGGTGGTCCTGGCCCACCTCCTTGCCTGGGGCATGCGGGCGGCCGAGGCCGAGGATGGTCCGGCGGCGCTCCAACTCCTGCGCTTCGCCAGGGAGGCGGGCGACCCGTTCCGGGTGGCCATCCTGGACATGCAGATGCCAGGGATGGACGGGGCGGACCTGGCCCGCGCCATCAAGGCCGACGGGGCGCTGCAGGACCTCCCCCTGGTGCTGATGACCTCCATGGGCCAGCGGGGGGACAGCACGCGCATGGAGGCGGTCGGGTTCGCGGCCTACCTGCCGAAACCGGCGCGCCAGGCGGACCTCCACGGCATCCTGGCCGCCGTCCTGGCCGGCGCCGCCGCGGTCCAGCCCGAGCAACCCATCCTGACGCGGCACGCGCTCCACGAGCTGCACCGGGGTTCGGCGCGCATCCTGCTGGCCGAAGACAACCTGACCAACCAGCAGGTGGCCCTGGGCCTCCTCGGGAAGTGGGGTCTGCGCGCCGATCCCGTGGGCAATGGCGCTGAAGCCGTCCAGGCCCTCTCCACCTGCTCCTACGACCTGGTGCTCATGGACATCCAGATGCCGGAGCTGGACGGGCTCGAGGCCACCCGCCAGATTCGCGACCCCCAGTCAGGCGTCCGCAACCACCAGGTTCCCATCATCGCCATGACCGCCCACGCCATGCAGAGCGACCACGATGCCTGCCTGGCGGCGGGGATGAACGACTATGTCTCCAAGCCGATCTCGCCGCAGGCCCTGCTGGAGGCCCTGGAGCGCTGGCTGCCCCGGACCGGCGGCGAGGCCAGGCCGCCGGCTGCCGCCGCGGCTGTCGGCCCGGCCGGGAAGGAACCGGAAGCGGCAGTGTGCGACTTCGCCACCCTGATGGCCCGCCTGCTGGGTGACCAGGAGCTCGCCCAGAGCGTCGTCGCCGCCTTCCTGAACGACCTGCCTCGCCAACTCGAGGCGCTGAGGGTCTGCCTGGATGCAGGGGATGCTCCCGGGGTCGAGCGCCGGGCCCACAGCATCAAGGGTGCCTCGGCCAACCTGAGCGGCGAGGCCCTGCGGGCGGTGGCGTTCGCAGTGGAGCAGGCCGGCAAGGCCGGGGACCTGACCTTGGCCTTGGCCCGGATGCCCGAGCTGGAAAGGCAGTTCGACCGGCTGAAGGAAACCCTGGAAGGGCACTTCCAGGCGACGTGAGAATGAAGGGAAATGCCTGCCATGAGAATCCTGATCGCCGAGGACGACTTCACCTCGCGCGCCGTGCTGGCGGGCGTGTTGAGGAAGATGGGCCACGAAGTGGTCGAGGTGGTAAATGGGAGCCAGGCCTGGGAGGCCATGCGGCAGCCAGGCGCACCCCAGCTGGCCATTCTCGACTGGATGATGCCGGAGCTGGACGGGCTGGAGCTCTGCCGGCGCATCCGGGCCATGGAATTCAAGGCTCCGCCCTACCTCATCATGCTGACGTCGAAGACGGAAAAGGAGGAGATCATCGCCGGCCTGGAGGCAGGAGCGGACGACTACCTGGTCAAGCCCTTCGATCCCGGGGAACTCCGCGCCCGGGTCAAGGCGGGCATGCGCACCCTCGAGATGCAGGCCCATCTGCTGGAGAAGGACGCAAGCCTCCTCCAGTCGGCCCAGGAGCTGGCCGAGAAGAACCAGGCCCTCACCGAGGCCTGCGGCAAGGCGCTAAAGGCCGACCAGGCGAAGTCCGAGTTCCTGGCCAACATGAGCCATGAGATCCGTACGCCCATGAACGGCGTGCTGGGGATGGCCGAACTGCTGGCGGGCTCAACCCTCAGCGCCGAGCAGCGGGACTGGGTGTCGGCCATCAACCGCTCCGGGGAGAGCCTGCTCTCCCTGCTCAATGACATCCTGGACTTCTCCAAGATCGAGGCCGGCCAGCTGCGGCTGGAATCCATCCCCTTCAACCTGGAGCAGCTCGTCTTCGACGTGGCGGAACTCTTCCGTTCCCGGCTGGAAGGCCGCCCCGTGGAACTCCTGGTGGACTTCGATCCCTTCGTGCCCCGACGCGCCATGGGTGATCCAGGCCGCCTCCGGCAGATCCTGAACAACCTCGTCAGCAACGCCATCAAGTTCACCGAGCAGGGCCACATCCTGATCGAAGTGCGGGCGGCGCTGGCGCCGGGGGGACGCTGGACCTGTCGGCTGACCGTGCAGGACACCGGCATCGGCATCCCAGCGGACAAGCAGCGCTTGCTGTTCAGTCCCTTCGTCCAGGCGGATTCCTCCACAGCGCGCCGGTTCGGCGGCACGGGGCTCGGGCTCACGCTAGTGCGACGGATCGCGGAGGCGATGGGGGGAGGCGTCGAGCTGGAGAGCCAGGAAGGCGTCGGCACGAGCCTGGCTGTGGCCTTCCCCCTGGCACCTGAGGCCAGCGCCGCAGAGGTGCCCGCCGGGGAGGCGAACCTGGCTGGGAAGCGCATCCTGGTGATGGACGATCTGGCCATTAACCGCAAGCTCCAGTCACGCCAGTTGGAGGCCTGCGGGGCCCAGGTCTCGACCGCCTCCTCTGGCATCGAGGCCCTCCAGTTGATCGAGGAGGCCTTCGGGCGCAGCGAACCCTTCGACGCCGCAGTCGTGGACCTGCACATGCCACCGGGGATGGACGGGGCCACCTTCGGCCGGATGGTGCGGAGCGATCCCCGCTGCGCGGCCATGGGTCTGCTGGTGCTCACCGCGACCAGGGTCCGGGCTGAGGAGGAGCGCCTGGCGACCATCGGTTTCGATGGCTACCTGCTGAAGCCGATCCATCGGGACGTGCTGGCCCAAGGCCTGGTTGCCGTCATCCGACGCAGGGCGGAGGGGCCGTCCAAGGCACCCCTGGTCACCCGCTATGCCTTGCACGACACCTCTCAGGAGGCCCCCGAGTCCCTGCCCATGCTTCACAGGCGCATCCTCCTGGTCGAGGACCAGGAGGTCAACCAGGCGGTCGCCCGGAAGTTCCTGGAGATGGCCGGGGCTGAAGTGGCGGTGGCCGGAAACGGGCGAATCGCCCTGGATATGCTCGCCGCGAGAACCTTCGACCTCGTGCTGATGGACTGCCAGATGCCCGAGATGGACGGCTTCGAGGCCACGGAACAGTTCCGGGTTCGGGAAACCAGTACGGGCCGCCGCCTCCAGGGAAGCCTTGGTGGCCTGGGTCGAGGAGGCCGAGACCGCCTTCGCCTCCGCCCGTCACTTTCTTGTCCAGATCGGTGCAGGCTAGACCACCATCAAGCCAAGTTTGCCCCAGTTCCTGACCCTCCCTGGAGTTCGCCATGGCCGCAGCAAGACTCCTGATCGCAGATGACGACGGGTTCATCACCTCCCTGCTCGAGAGGATCCTCGTCCAGGCCGGCTATGAGGTGGTCCTCGCCGCGGACGGGCAGGCGGCCCTGGACCTGCTCGCCGGGGACCAGGCCTTCGACACGGTCCTGCTCGACCGCCAGATGCCGGGCGTCGACGGGCTGGAGGTGCTCCGCTACATGCAGCAGACCGAGGGCCTGCAGGACATTCCCGTGGTGCTCGAGACGGCCATGGATAGCGAGGAAGACATCCGGGAGGGCCTGAAGGCCGGCGCGCTCTACTACCTGGTCAAGCCCCTGGACCCCAAACTGGTGCTCCAGATCGTCGCCGCAGCGACGAGCGCGTACGACACCAAGATCAAGTTCTGGGCGGAACTGGAAGGCACCCGCTCAGCCCTGGGGTTGATCCAGCGCGGCCTGTTCCGGTACCAGACGCTCCAGCAGTGCCACGACCTGGCGGCGCTGCTGGCGAAGGCCTGCCCCGATCCCCGGCGCTCCGTCACGGGCCTCTCGGAACTGATGATCAACGCCCTGGAACACGGCAACCTGGGCATCACCTACGACGAGAAGAGCGCCCTCATCGAGGCCCAGAGCTGGTATGCAGAGGTCGAGCGGCGCCAGCTGCTCCCGGAGAACGAGGGCAGGTGGGTGACGGTGAGTCTGTTGCGGTCCGCCATCCTGACCCGCTTCAGGATCCAGGACCGGGGCCAGGGGTTCGCCTGGCGGGACTTCGAGGAGCCCAGCCCAGACCGCCTGTTCGACAGCCACGGGCGGGGGATCCTGCTGGCGAAGTGGGAGGCCTTCGACCGGGTCGAGTACCAAGGCATTGGCAACTGCGTCGTGGCCGAGATCGACCACGGCTGAGGATGCTCCAACTTTTGCCTGGGTGCCTAGCCGGCGGGCAGGCGCTGGGCCTTGAGGGCGCCGATCTTGCCCATGATGAAGTCGACATTGATGGGTTTGAGCAGGTAACCATCCGGCTCCATTTCGAGGCTCTGCCGCATCTGGTCGAGGTCCCGGCTGGCCGTGTTGATGAGGACCAGACAGCGGCTCTCGGCTTCCAGGAGGCTGGTCCCCGCTTCGCAGGCCCGGAGCTCCTTGAGGACGGCGGTCCCGTGCAGGTCGGGCAGGAACAGGTCCAGGACCGCCAGGTCGAAAGGCCGCGCCTGGGCCAACCCCTCCCGGAAGGTCGCGATACCATCGTTCCCGGACTCACAGAGCACACAGTCCCCGTGCTGGCTGAGAATGTAGCGCAGCAGCCCGCCGGCGGTGGGGTCGTCCTCGACGATGAGGAAGCGCAGAGGACCCCTTCCCGGTTTCCCTGGCGGCGCGCTCGGCTCCTGCAGGACGATCAGGGGATCGAACAGCACCTCGGCCAGTTCGGCGGAGGTCTTCGGTGAGGCGAACAGGAGCTTCACCACCTGCTCGTCCGGCCCATTCCGGTAGGCTTCCCAGGAAGGGTTGAGGGCAATCAGGGTGCCAAGTTCCTTGATGTCCTCCATGACCGGCAGCGCCAGGAAGACTTCCTCGAAGAGGCCGTTCCGGAACAGCTTCTCGATCCGGAAGAGCCCCTGTCCCTCCGCCAGGGCCTGCTCAGCGCCACTGAGCTGCTCTGGCGAAAGCTCGCAACCCCACTTCAGGGCGGCCGGGCGAGGCGTCGGCGGCGCCACGGGCGCCGGACCATCGGGAGGCAGGTTCCCCAGGATCGAGAGCCGCGCCAGATCGACCACCTTGGTCACCCGGTCGAAGGAGGTGGGCTCCCACTGCTCCTTGCCCCGGCGGATCTTGTCCAGCGTGTCTTCCAGTTCGTGCACTTCCCGGCTCAGGGTCGTGAAGCCCGCCTGGGCGGTGCTGCTCTTCAGGTTGTGGGCGGTCCTGAAGAGCAGGTGGACGATGGCGGTGTCCCCGGTCCGCTCCATCTCCAGGGCGTCTTTCTCCAGCCGGTCCAGCAGGTCCTCGAAATGGCCCTGGTTTTCCATGGCTACTTCGGCAGCTTGGCGAACAGCTCGTCCATCTTCGCGGCGGTGAAGGGCTTGACCATGTAGGCGAAAGCGCCGAAAGAGGCCGCCTTCTGCTTCATGGGCTCCTCGTCGAGGGTGGAGAGCATGATCACCGGGACCTTCGCGTAGGTGGGTGAACTGCCCCGCGACCTCCAGGTCATCTTACCAACACACAGGAGGCCGTGCGGTGGTTTCTGCCCCGGAGCCCTGCCTGGTGGTGCTTCTTGGGACCCGGATCCACCCCGCTTGCCGACCAGCACACGCCTCTGCGATGAGCCGGGTTCCTGGCGCCGACGCTGATGACGGGGGGGCCGGAATTCAACGTCCGCCCCAGCCCCTCCGATGCAGAGAGCAACGCAGTGCGCAAGGGATGAACCCATGAAGAACATGGCGCTAAGAGCCAGAGTGTCCCTCTTCACTGTCTCGATCTTCCTTGCTGCGCTCTGGGCGCTGGCCTGGCATCAAGCCAGCAATCAGCGCGAGGAATTCCAGAAGCTGCTGCTCGCCCAGCAGTACTCGAAGGTGCGCTACATCGCCAACAACCTGGATGAGGCCATGAAGGCGCGTCAGTTCGCCCTTGCCACCGTGGCCCGCGCCATCACCCCGGACCTGCTCCGCCGGCCCCGCCAGCTGCAGGCCTTCCTCGAAGCACAGCGGGCCCTGGGCCGCACCTTCAGCCTCGGGATGTATGTCGTGTCGGCCACTGGGCTGGGCCTTGCCGATTTTCCGGTGATGGCAGGACGGAGCGGCGCCGATTACACCCAGCGCGACTATTTCCTGGAGACGATGGCGACGGGCCAACCGGCCATCGGGAGGCCCCGCCTCGGCTCCTTTGCCAAGGAGCCGATCCTCCTGATGGCCGTTCCGGTCCTGGACCCGGCGAACCGGACCGTGGCGGTCCTGGTGGGCGCCAACCAGATCCACGGCAGCGACCTGTTCAACGAGGTCCAGTCGCTCCATTCGAGCCCTGATGGCGAACTCAACATCATTTCACCCAAAGACAGGCTGTTCATCGCCTCCACGGATGCGAGGCGGATTCTGCAACCCAGCGCCGCGCCGGGCGTCAACCAGCTGCTGGATCGGTACCTCCAGGGCTACGAGGGCTCTGGCCTCATGCAGGATTCCAGGCGCATCGAGGGGCTTTCCTCGGGCAGTCGCATCAGCACCTCAGGCTGGGTGGTGGAGGCCTTCCTCCCGACTGACCTCGCCTTTGCCCCGCTCCGGGCCCGGCAACGGGAAATCTATCGCGACGCCGCCCTGGTGTCCCTGGCCCTGGCGCTCGTGATGGGCCTGTTCCTGCGCCAGCAGTTCACGCCCCTGCGCGACACCTCCGCGCTGCTGCATGACATGGCGGGCGGCCGACTGACCCACGAGCAGGTGCCCGTGCAAGGGGCACCGGAAATACGGCAGCTGCTGGAGAGTTTCAATCTCCTGCAGGCCCACCTTGTCGAGAAGGATGAGGCCCGCACCCGCGCGGAAGCGTCGCTTCGGGATGCCCATCAGTTCAACGATCAGATCATCCGCGGCGCCCTGGAAGGGATCATCGTCTATGATCGCGAGCTGCGCTACCGGGTATGGAATCCCTTCATGGAGCAGCTCACCGGGCTTCCTGCCAGCGCCGTGCTCGGGAAGCATCCGCTGGAACTGTTCCCCTTCCTGCAGGACGCGGGTGGCCAGGAGGCCAGGAGCAGGGCGCTCGCCGGGGAAGCCTCCGAGTCGGTGGATTTCCATTTCCAGGTTAATGGCACCGGCAAATCAGGCTGGGCCAACGAGACCATCTCCCCGCTGCTGGATGCCAAAGGCGAGGTCAGCGGTGTCATCGTGATGGTCCGTGATCTGACCGCGCGCAAGTTGGCGGAGTTGTCCAGGCAGGAAAGCGAGAGCCGGTTCCTCCACTCGCAGAAAATGGAAAGCCTGGGCAGCCTGGCCGGGGGCGTGGCTCACGATATGAACAATGTGTTGGGCGCCATCCTGGGGCTGGCCTCGGCCCACATCGGGAAGCAACCCTACGGCAGTCCCCTCCACCAGGCCCTCGACACCATCTGCAAGGCCACCGAGCGAGGTGGGAAGATGGTGAAGAGCCTGCTGAGTTTCGCCCGCCAGAGCCCGGCCGAGCAGCGCCAACTGGATCTCAACGCGATCCTCAGGGATCAGGCCAGCCTGCTGGAACGAACGACCCTGGCGACGGTTCACCTTCAGCTTGATCTGGAAGCCGGGCTGCGCCCCATCCTCGGCGATGCCAGCGCCCTGACCCACGCCTTCATGAACCTCTGCGTCAATGCCGTGGACGCCATGCCCCAGAACGGCACCCTCACCCTCAGAACCCGGAATGTGGATACCGACTGGATCGAAGTCGTCGTGGAGGACACGGGCACCGGGATGCCGAAGGAGGTTCTGGAGAAGGCCCTGGACCCGTTCTTCACCACCAAGGAAGTAGGCAGGGGCACGGGGCTGGGGTTGTCCATGGTCTACTCCACCGTGAAGGCCCATCGGGGGCAACTGGAGATCCAGAGCGAACCAGGCCATGGCACCCGTGTGATGATGCGTTTCCCCGCTTGTGCGGTCGAAGCCCAGGCCTTGGAACCTTCAGATTCAACGGAGGTGTCTGTCCCCCTGAAAGCGCTCGAGGTGCTGCTCGTGGATGATGATGAACTGATCCAGGTCTCCACCCAGATGATCCTGGCAACCATGGGCCACAGTGTGAACACGGCCCAGAGTGGCGAGGAGGCCCTGGCGAAGCTCGAAGCAGGGTTCGAACCGGATCTGGTCATCCTGGACATGAACATGCCGGGACTGGGTGGCACCGGTACGCTGCCGCGACTCCGCGTCCTCCGGCCTGCCGTGCCCGTCCTTCTCGCCACGGGCCGAACCGACCAGACCGCGCTGACCCTCGCCTCGTCCCATGCCGGCGTCACCTTGTTTCCCAAGCCTTTCGGGTTGAGAGAACTCCAGAAATACCTCGAAACCCTTGGGCTGGGGTGAGGCGCATTTGCACCGATGCAGAGCCTGTCACTCCAGCCCGATGCTATCGAGGTGATTCTGGAGTTCCTGCAGGCTGAAGGGCTTGGTCAGCAGTTGGACCTGCTGGTGGGCCGAGACGAGGTCCAGAGCGCTCTGGTCGGCCCGGCCCGTGCAAAGCAGAACGGGGACGGAGGGGCGCAGGGCGCGCAGACGCGGCAGGGTCCCCGAGCCTCCCAGCCCCGGCATGTTCATGTCCAGGAGAACCACATCCGGCTGGAAGCCTGCTTCGAGCTTCGCCAGGGCCTCCTCGCCGCTGGAGACAATGGTGGTGGTATGGCCCAGCATTTCCAGGATCGATTGCAGGGAATTCTGGATCAGTTCGTCGTCGTCCACCAGCAGGACCTGCAGGCTGCGGGTGCTGGCGGTCTCGCGGGCCGGTGCGGGGGCAGTTGCTTCGGCTCTGGATGCGCAGGCAGGAAACCGCAAGAACACAAGGGTTCCCTGGCTCGGCTCGCTACGGATTTCCATCTGCCCGTGGTGGGCGAGGACGGTGCTGTGGGCGATGGACAGGCCCAGGCCGGTGCCCTTGCCTTGTTCCTTGGTCGTGAAGAAGGGATCCATGGCTTTTGCCAGCACTTCCTTCGACATTCCGCCACCCGTGTCTGCCACCACGACCTCGACCCAGTCGTGGTCGGCATTCCGAGTACGCAGGGTGAGGGTCCCCTTCTCAGGCATGGCATCGACGGCGTTGACGCAGAGGTTCATCAGCACATGGGTCAGGGCGCTCGCGTCGCCGAGGATGGGTCTGAGGTCTGTGGCCAGGTCCATCTCCAGGCGGACCCGGGACAGGGTGGTGCGCTCCAGGAGCCTGACTTCATCCCGGATCAGCGCGTTCAGGTCCAGTTCCTTCTCCTCCGCGAGGCCCTGGCGAGCGAAGCTCAGGAGGCTCCGGACCAGATCCCTCCCGCGGATACAGGCTTTCGTGATGGTCGTGAAAGCACGGTGGAGAGGCGTGCCCTCGGGCAGGCTGGCTAGGTTGGCCGAGGCCAGGCCGAGAACGGCCCCCAACACATTGTTCATGTCATGGGCGACACCTCCTGCCAGGATGCCCAGGCTTTCCATCTTCTGGGATTGATGAAGCTGGTCCAGAAGTCTGACCTTCTCCTCCTCGGCCTGTTTGCGCTCGGTGATGTCCTCCACGACGCCATCGTAGGCCAGGAGCCTTCCCGAGCTGTCCTTGCTCAGGATGCTCGTATCGATGACCCAGCGCAGCGCGCCGTCCTTGCGGAGGATGCGATGTTCGAAGGGGGCGATCTCCTGCCCCGCCAGGATCTGTTCCACATAGGCCCTGGCCGCTTCGCGATCCTCCGGCAAGATCATCATGAACCAGAGATAGGGATCGATGGCAAAATCCTCCGCCGTGTAGCCCGTGACCGTCTCACACCCCAGACCATGCCGGGTCTCCACAGCCCGGCCCTGCTCGACGCGCACCGTGTACTGGTAGTCCGTTAGGCCTTCCGTGATTCGCCGGTAGCGGTCCTCGCTCAGGTGCAGGGCCTGTTCCGCCAGCTTGTGCTCAGTGATGTCGCGGTTCGAGATCCGTTGGCCGTTCGGATGACCTTCCGCGTCGTGGATGGGGTGGCAGACATGGCCGATCCAGCGGACTCCGCGATCGGGCCTGAGAATCCTGAATTCAATTTCTCTCACAGGTGCCGCTTCTTCTGCCGGTCTTTTCGCGGGTTTGTGCACAGTCGCTCGATGTTCCTTCCACCTGAGTAGATCCTCGGGATGGATCAACCGTTCCAGCAAGTCAGGCTCGGCCATGAAGGCTTCCGCCGTATGCCCCGTGATGCGCTCACAGGAGGGGGAGCAGTAGAGCAGGGCGCCTTCTGTCCCTTCCCAGGTTTCCCAGTCGTAGGTGAAATCCGCGACAGTGCGAAACCGCTCCTCGCGCTTCGCCATGGTTTCAAAGTAACCCTTGATCAGCAACACCACCGCCAGCATCCCCGCCGAGATGATCAGTCCGAACAAGCCGTCCAGATGACCTGCCTTCTCCTGGCCCGAGGACACGAGCAGGAGCGAGAGGATGCGTCGCAACGCTTGGAGCAGCATGACTGAGGACAGCAGAATCCAGGCCGTCAGGTGCCCCGTCACCCTGATAAGGCGAAAGCTCAGCACCGCTGCGATTACCTGGAGCAGAGCTGAAACCCCCAGAACCAGGAGAGAGATCATTCAGTCCACCATTCCTCTCAGTCCAACCCCAGGCAGGGAGGCTATCAGGTCAAGTCGTTCCAATTTCTGGTAAAGATCCTGCATGCTGAATGGCTTGGGTAGCAGGGTGACATTCGGATAGCTCCCGACGAGATTCAAAGCGGTTTGATCCACCCGCCCGGTGCTAAGCAGAACAGGCAGATCAGGCCAGGATGACTTCAGTAACTGCAGCGTCTTGGCACCACCCATTCCAGGCATGTTCAGATCCAGGATCACCAGGTCGGGGTGGTCACCTGATTCCAGGATCTTGATTGCCGCTTCGCCGCAAAAGGCTGTGATCGCATGGTGTCCGAGAGCCTCCAGGACGGCTTGGGTGGCACTTTGGACAAGGGGATCGTCATCAACCAGTAGTACCTTCAGGAAGGCCTTCGAAGTGTTCGGTGGCAAGCTGGAACCGGATTTTACCGCTGGGATCTTTCCCGTTTCCTTGGGGAAGCGCAGTTTCACAATGGTGCCCATTCCGGGTTCACTTTGAATCTCCAACTGCCCTTTATGTGCCTTCATGGTGCTGTAGACCATGGATAATCCGAGCCCCGTGCCTTTTCCGACCTCCTTCGTCGTGAAGAATGGGTCCAGCGATTTCGCCAAAATATCCTGGGTCATCCCGGTTCCTGTGTCCTGAACCAGGACTTCTACTTCCTTGTCATCGACCAGCCTGGTTCGCAAGGTAAGGGTTCCATTTTCCGGCATCGCATCAACAGCATTGACGCACAGATTCATCAGGGCGTTGGTCAAAGCACCGGCATCGCCCATGACAATCAAGGGTTCGCGGGACAGATCCTCTACCAGGCTCACTTTCGCAAGGGTAGTGCGCTCCAACAGGCGAACCATTTCATGAAGCACTTGGTTGACATCCAACAAGTACTCTTCAGCAGGATTCTGACGAGAAAAGGACAGGAGCCCTTTCACCAGGTCGCCACCCCGGGCAGCGGCCTTGGAAATCGTCGAGAAAGCCCGGTAAAAGCGGGAATCTACGGGAAGTGTTTCGAGATTGGCTGAAGCCAGTCCAAGAATGGCTCCCAACACATTGTTCATGTCATGCGCAATGCCTCCAGCCAGGATGCCAAGGCTCTCCATTTTCTGGGCCTGATGAAGCTGGGATTGAAGTCTGGTACTTTTCTCTTCGGCTCGCTTCACATCGGTGTTGTCACCAATCACGCCGAAGACGATCTTCCTGTCTGCATCGTAATCAGCCTGGGAGTGGATGTATCTAAGCTCACCATCGCCATGGCGATGGATGCAGTACTCGACATCATAGGGTTGACCCTTTTCGAGCAGGTTCTTCATGGCTTCATCAAGGCCAGGCCTGTACTCGGGAAGGGCTAAGGATTGTATTTCAGCGCGTTGCCATTGCTCGCCGACCAATCCATAAATCATGGTTGCTCCAGCCGAAGCCCGCAAATCGCCAGTCCTCAGGTTCAATTCCCAATTGCCAAACTGGGCAATGGCCTCCGCCCGCTCGAGCCTTGATCGACTTTCCATGAGTGCCCCGGTATCGCGGAGGTGACTCTGCCAGGCCTTCCAGAGAAACCCTGTCGCAATCCAGATTCCCAGAAGGGAGATCCCCAGGATGGCAACCAGCCAGTTACGATCGCTGCGCCATGGGCCGAGGTAATCCGCTTCGGCCAGGCCCACCCCGACAATCAGTGGGGCCTCTTTCAACCTGCGCATGGAATAGGTTCGAGGCTTGTTGTCAAAGGGTTGTGCCGTGAAATAAGTCGCCTCCGCGACCCCAGTCCTGACAAGTTCGATTAGTTCGGCCGAAGTGGCTTGCTCCCCGACTCTTGAGTCTGGTACCCGGGGTACAGGGTGGCGGATGATGAACCCACCCTCGCCATCTCGGAGCGTCAGGGTTCCGTTCGGGCCAATGTTGAATCCTGCCAGCAGGTTCTGGAAGTGCTCAATCAGGATGGGAATAACTACGATCCCTCCGAAATGACCGTCGGGGTGGTTATAGCTCCTCACGGAGCGCATCACCCATTTCTTGGTGAACAAGCCAAATTGTGGTTTCTCAAGGAAGAACCTGGTTTTTGGGTGAGCCCTTAAGTAAATGAAGGCTGGGAGATTGGCAAAGCTCACCGAGGGATCACCGCCCGGGTTGCCAAGGACCACCTGGCCTTGTTCATCTGCCACCCGGATGGCCACAGCCTCGGGGAGCAATCTCTCTTCAGCAGAAACAAATCGGTTCAGCCGGGGCAGATCCAGTCTGCCTGTCTTGAGGTTCCACTCGAGTTCAGAGACGACGGTATTCAGAGCCAGATCTGTTCGTTTCAGGATTCCCGAAATGTTTTGATCGACGGAGTGGGCCAGGTTTCTGCTTTGGATTTGCGCCAGTTCGACCGAATCGTTCCTTCTGATGGCCAGGATGCGAAGGCTCAGGAAGAGAACCACCAGGCTCACCACAGCGGCTGCGGTAAAGAACAGAGTGCCCATCCTTGGGCTGTGGCTCGGTCGCCTGGGTTTCACGAAAATCCCTGACCAGGAGTCATACAAGTGCCGCCAGGTCGAGATCGAGTGGCCATTCATGGGTTACAGCCTGAAGCGGGACACGGACTGCTGCAGTTTCTCAGCGAGGCGGGCCAGCTCCTTGGAAGCCATGTTGGTATCGCCGGCGCCACGGGTGGTGTCCTTGGCGGCGGTGCTGACATGGGCCACATTGCGCGACACGTCATTCATCCCCTTGGAAGCCTCTCCGGCATTCTTGGCGACATCCCCGGCGCCAGTGGCCAGCTGATTGATGTTGCGGGAGATGTCGGTGAC
>CAIQPH010000093.1 GCA_903873655.1 uncultured Holophagaceae bacterium
CGGCCTGAGGGCAGGCAGGAAACGCCGTGGAGGCGACCACGGGCCCGCAGGGCCCTTGGTCGTCTACATGGCAGGTAAGCGATAGCGCACCAGGGCTTTGCCGTACCGCAAATCCAGGATAAAAAAGGAGCCTCTCACAACCAGACGGTAAAGGTTTCGCGGCCATCTCCCGTCTCGGTTGTGCCCGAGGCTCGCCATGGATTTTCGCCTTTCCAGCCCTGGATGCAAGCAGGAACTTCGGCCACCCCCGTGTCCGGCCTGCGGGGTCATCGGCTGGTGGAACGGGTGGGTCCTCGTCGCCCAGATGGTGGTGGACGCGGCCGGGGTGGCAGAACGGCTGGTGGAGGTGCCGCGGCACCGGGCCCGCTGCAAGGTCCCCGACTGCCCGTGCGGGAGCTGGACGATCTATGAGGCCGGTGGCTACCCCCATCGGGCCTTCACCCTGGCGGTGGCGACCGCGGCCATCGCTGAGTTGACGCTCGACGCGGAGGCGACTCTGACCTCCGTGGCCCGGCATTGGGACTGCGACCGCCGGACCGTGGCCCGCTGGCGGACCTGGGTGGCCGGGATCGCCGCGCCAGCGGCCCTCGCCAAGCTCTGCAGCCACCTGGACCCGGACGGTCTCCCGGCCCCGGAGCCCGAGGGCGTGGCCACGCCCGGGCTCGTGCTCCTCCTGCTGGAATGCCTGGCGCGGCTGCTCCGGGTCCACGGGGTCCCCCGGGAAGCCGGCCCCGGTTTGGGGGCGCTCCTGCGCCACCAGTTCGAACGGTTCCGGGTGGTGTCCTGGCTGACCCGAGGCTCCCCGGCGTTGCTCGTGGTCGGGGGCATGGCCGTGGGTTAAACCGGGAACATGACCAAACAGATGCACGACCCGCTTACCATCGCCGCCTTCCGGTTCCGTCTCCTCGCTGCCGCCATTGAAGCCGAGGGCGAAGGCGTGGCCGCCGCCCTCAGGGAGTCCGCCGCCAGACCCCACCGGCACCCCGATGGCCGGGAGGTCCGCGTCGCCCTCTCCACCCTGTGGTCCTGGCTGGCCGCCCATCGCCGGGGTGGCCTGCTGGCGCTGCAGCCCACCCGGCGCAAGGACAAGGCCAGCCTCAGGGCTTTTCCTGAGGCCATCCTGGCCTACGCCGTCCGGCTCCGTCGGGAAAACCCGCAGCGCTCCACCCGAACAGTCATCGACATCATGGTCCGCAACGGGGTGGTGGCCCGGGGTCAGGTGGCCCGATCCACTCTGGACCGCCATCTGGATCGGCTCGGCAGTTCCCGCCGGCACCGGGGCACCCTGGCCAAGGCTGTCTTTCGTCTGATCGAAACCAAGGCCCCCATGGAGCTGGTGGTCGGCGACTTCCATCACGGCCCCTACGTCCGGGTCGGCCCCGACGACGAGGTCAAACGGGCCCTGTTCCTGGGTTTCATCGACCACTTCAGCCGGCTGATCGTGGAGGGCCGCTATTACCTCAACGAGGATTTCGCCGCTCTGCGCTTCGGTTTCCGCCAGCTCCTGGCCGTGCACGGCCTGCCGGTGAAGCTGTATTTGGACAACGGCTCCGCCTTCCACGCCATCCGCTTCCACGCCGCCTGCGATGCCCTGGGCATCCAGTTGCTGCATTCCAAACCCTACGTGGCTGAGAGCCGGGGCGTGATCGAGCGTTTCAACCGCACCCTCAAGGAACAGTTCGAGAGCGAGGTCCGGGTCCGGGAGGTCACCCCGACCCTGGACGAACTGAACGCCTGGCTCCAGGCATGGCTCGCCGAGCGCTACCACTGCGAATCCCACGCCATGACCGGGGTGAGCCCCGCGGAGCGCTTCGCCCAGGAGGCTGTGGGCCGGCCAGCTCCATCCATGAAGGAGGTGGAGGAATGCCTCCGGCTGCGGGAGACCCGCACCGTGCACCGCAAGCTGTCCACGGTGGAAGTCGAGGGCCAGCGGTTCTCTGTCACCCCGACCCTGCGCGGCCGCAAGGTGCA
>CAIQPH010000094.1 GCA_903873655.1 uncultured Holophagaceae bacterium
GGTCAGGGTGGGCGATCGCGTGGTCCAGTGGGGCCTGATGACCCTGCAGGAGCGGGACGAGCGACTTCACGAGTTGCTGGCCTCCGTGCTCCTGCACGCCATGGAACACACGATCCTGAAGATCACCTGGCTGCCCGGCCCCCTCGACGGCAATCTCAGCGTGGATCTGCAGTTCTCCCTCGATCACCGCGCGCTGATTTGGGACACCTTCCAGAACGCGAAAATCGACCGGGAACTTGTGGAGATGTTCCGCAGCGAGCCCGACTGGCGCTGGCAGGCCCTACCGAATCTGCTGGACGCCCTGAGCAACCTTCCACTGACGCCCACCTTGGCCTATGCGCTGTCCCTCCTGGGCACGGAGCCGCTGGGGTGCGACACCATCGAGGCGCTGACCGGCTTGCCCCAGGCGCAGGCTGCCCAACTCGTCGCCACCCTGTGGGCGCTCGGAGGGCTGCAACTGGTGCGCGGGGATCTCCCACTCGTACCGCGCAAGGCCGAACCGGCGCCCGTCATCATTCCAGCGCCGGTGATGCCAGAACCCGAGTTGGAGATCTCTCTGGTGGAGGAGGAGGAGCCTCACGCATCGCCGGAAGTGCCCGCAGCTCCCGAGGCCCCTCGTCCCATGACCCTGATGGACATCCTCGAAATGGATGTCTCCGCACCCGAGGGGGAGCCCTTCTCCCCGGCAGGACCCCAGTCTGCGCGGAGCGCCTTCTCTCCGGCAGGGCCCCCACCCACACGGGACCCTTTTTCTCCCGCCGGTCCGCCACCCGCTCGGGATCCCTTTTCCCCGGCAGGGCCCCCAGCCGCACGAGACCCCTTTTCACCGGCCGAGCCCCCGCCCCCACGAAATCCATTTTCCCAGCCGGAGCACCATCAGCCCACGCCCGGTGGGGTTCCCGCGATCGAACTCCAGTACACGCAGGATTCCTATTCGTCGTCGTCACGCGAGTCCGAGTTCCCGCCGCTGCCCTCGCTTCCGCCCCTACCGAACGAGGAGGATCTCTCTCCGATCGAGCGGGCCACCCACCTGATCATCAAGGCCAAGTCCTACCTGATGCAGAACCGCACCAGCGAAGCGACCCGGGCCCTCGAGCAGGCCATCAAGCTGGACGGTAGTTCGCCGGGGGCCTACGAAGCCTGGCTGCTGCTGGGGCGCCTCCGCCTCAGCAATCCAGCCTGGTCCACCCGCGCCATCGAGGCGCTGCAGATGGCCTCGAGGCTCAACCCGCGCGCCGCAGAGCCCTGGGCCCTCATGGGCGAGCTCTATCACCGCAAGGGCTTCCGGGCCAATGCCCAGGGCTGTTTCAGGCGGGCGCTGGACCTCGACCCCTCGGTGGCCGTGCCCGCCGGCTGGTCCCGCGAAGAGCCGGAACCAGATGCGCCAATAAAGCGGCAAAGCGGCCTTATGGGCAAGCTGCGCGGCATGTTCGGGCGGGAGAAGGGTTGAGTCGGGTCGGGCCAGCAATCGGCCGTGAGCCTTCCAGTCCTCCAGTCGCTTCCAAATAATCAGCGAGAAGAGAGCAGGTTGAAGGAATAGGAGGGACGACCGGAGGAGGCGATGCGCTTTTGGATGAGACCGAGCGTCCGGCGGACGTCCCAGACGTCATCCGTGAAGCCATCCAGCCAATTCTGGTAGAGCTTGCGGTCCTCTCCGTACCCCAGGAGCTTGGTGAAATGGCCAAGCATGGCCAGCTTGATCTCGATCATCTCTTCCGACACATCCCCTCGGCCGGCCAAGGTCATCAGCTCCACCGCAAACCGGTCCCAGAAGCTATAAGTGAGGTAGCGGAAGAACGTCAGGGTCAGAGGGGTTTTCAGGACGCCCCTCTCCTTCAGGCTCAACAAGCCGGGGATGACTCCCCAGTAGGCTGGTCCAGCCCCATCCGCCGCCCAACGGGCGAGCGATTCGGGTGTTTGTTCCGCGTCCTGGGGATCGATAAGCCCCGCGGCCAACACCAGCATGGGTTGGCCATAGGCAGCCTCCAGGAGGGCTTCCGAGTGGCTGAAGGCAGAGTGGAAAGGCATGGCCAACTGCGGGGAGGTCAGCATCCGGTCCACGGTGCCGCGAGAGAGCACCTGGCTTGAGATCCAGCCCAAGAGATCGTGCCAACCATAGATATTGCACAATTCTTCGGTCAGCCCATGAATGATGCGGGAATCTCCGTGGAGGGCTCGGCGTGTCTGGCAGGGGTGGACAACGGCCGGAGGATTGGTGGGATCGGCCTCGATGGCATCCATGAGTTGAGCGAAGGCGGTACTGTCCGTGATCCAGTCATCATCACCCTGCAGCCAAGCGTAGTCGTAATCCCGGCCGGACCCATTAAAGGCCCGGCCGAGGATTTCCAGCCAAACCTTCGAATGCACCTCCCAATTGCATCCGTAGATCCACGGATTGCCTTCCTGCCAGCGGGCTAACACCTCTGCGGTATGGTCCGAAGAGCAATTATTTGAAACGAAGAGTTCCACCTCACACTTGTGGGAGTGGGCCCGCGCGGAGGCGATGGCGGCGATGGCTTTGTCCAGGTAATCGGCCCGATTCCACGTAGGTATGACGACCATCAGCTTCATAGGCAAGACCACCTTTTTTGGAGACCCCCCAGGCTAGCATTCCAGGACGAACAGGCTGGGGTTGAGGATGGATAATTTTACACCTATAAACATTACAATCGAACAACTTAAAAAATTGTAAAAAATTAATATTAAAGAAAACAGACCACAGTTCCGAAGAGGATTTTAGTCGGGGGATCCACCGACACTCAAACCAACCCGGCAGCACGGATGCTGCCATGGCACATCACGGAGGATGTCATGCCACAAATTCTTGGTAACGTCTCTGCCTTGCAGGCGAGTCGCCAGTTAAATGTCACCAACTTCGGGCTCCAGAAGGCCATCCAGAGGCTCACCACCGGCAAGCGCATCAACAGCGCCGCCGATGGCGCCACCGATCTGGCCAGCGGCACTTCGTTCACCGCCCAGGCCTTGACGGCCGACGCCCAGGTGATCAGCTACCAGCAGCAGTTCTTCGCCGCCCAGGCCGCTGATTCCGCCCTTCAGGAGGCCACCAATCAGGCCACCCGGCTGGCCGAGTTGGAGGGCACCACGGGGGGCACTACTGCCGCTGAATATACGGCCGTCAAAAACCTGGTCATTTCGGCAGCTTTATCTGGTGGTTTCACTGTCACTCTCGCCAGTTCTACGGACGCCCTGACTACCCTCGCTGGGATTCGGAGCAGCCTGGCCGCCAGCATGGCCACAGCCCAGAGCAACGTCAATCTGAAGCAGATCACCGCTGAGAACAACACCGCCCAGGGTGACGCCATCATGGGTGCCGACATCGGTGCTGAAACGGTGAACCTCACCAAGTACCAGATCCTCATGCAGGCAGGCACC
>CAIQPH010000095.1 GCA_903873655.1 uncultured Holophagaceae bacterium
CGGTTCCGTAGTTCTGGGGAATGGCCATGGGTTCCTCGCTCTTACTTCTGGATGGTCATGATCTGGGGCTGCTGGGCGGACTGCTCATGCTCGGGCCCCGCATAGACCTTGAGCTTGCGGTACATCGCCAGGCCGAGGGGGCCCTTGGGCAGCATGCCCTTGACCGCGCTCTCGATGATGCGCTCGGGGAAAGTGGTCTTCATGACTTCGGCGCGGACTTCTTTCATGGAGCCCGGCTGGGTGGTGGTGCGGCGGTACATCTTCTGCACACCCTTCTTGCCAGTCAGGACCGCCTTCTCGGCATTGATGACGATGACGTGGTCGCCGGTGTCGAGGAAGGGCGTCCAGGTCGGCTTGTTCTTGCCGGACAGGACATCCGCCACGGCGGTGCTCAGGCGGCCCACGGGAATCCCGGTGGCATCCACCAGAAACCACTGGCGCTTGAGATCATTGGCTTTCGGGAAGTACGTGCTCATGGCCTGCTCCGGAATCACGCTTGCGCTGCAAAGACACCACCTCAGGGGCGGCGAAGCCACAGAAGGAAAAGCCTATCGTTAAGAGGCCGAAGGGTCAAGCCGCGATTTCAGGTGGACGCCTGGGAGCGTGTTACTAAGAGCTTGTCCGTAAATTAGCCATGCCCGCGAAGGCGCTCAGCCGCGTGATCCAGCAAGGAAGAGGCCGCAGTGCGATGTGGTGGCATCGTGCAAGGCCGCTGACGTCGCTGGGCGCGCGGCTGAGCCCGTCCCTTCGGGCTGGGGCGGCGGGCGTCGCCTGGCTTTGTCAGGCGCCTTGCCCGTAGTCACCACTACGGTCTTCGACGCCTTCCGTGCCATGCTCGCCCGGCGCTCCCAGCGCGGGTGCGGCTAATTCATGGACAAGCTCTAAGCCAGCCCCGCCAATTCCTGGGCGATGCGCGCGGCGGCCAGGCCATCCACCAGGGCCATGCCGTCCTTGACCTGCTCCTGCCGGTTGTCCTGTCCTTCGGGGCCGAGCCACTGGGCCAGGGCGTCCCGCACGATCACGAGATCAGCCTCGGGCCCCACGCCCAGGTCGAAGCAGCCATTGGCCATGGCCAGATCGGACAGGATGGCGTGCTGCCGCTCGTTCTGGCCCCAGACCGCGGCGGGAATGCCCATGCAGAGGGATTCGGCGAGGGTGACTCCGGCCGAGCACCAGATGGCATCAAAGCTCGGAATGCGGCGGGTGAGCTGCGGGACACCGTCCACGACGGTGCAGCCGGGGAAGGGCTCACCCTGGATCCCGTTGGGGGCGAGCAGGGTGCAGGCGCCGCGCCAGCGGTCCTCAGCAGCGAGGCGGGCGAGGGTGTCGAAGGCCTTCTGGGACAGGTTGGGCCCGTCGCTGCCGCCGAAGGTGACGAGCAGCTTGTGGACCGCGAGAGGCTGGAGCGGCATCCGCTTGGGCCGCAGGTCCAGGGCGGTCCTGTCCACCACGATGAAACCCGATCCCCGCAGCACCCGGCAGGCGCCGGAGGTCGTTTCGAAGGGGCGCACCTTGCGGCCCTTCACCACCTTCATGGGATGGTCCGGCCAGCGCACGCCCTCCAGGAAGGGCTGGAAGAGCAGGTCCGCGGATTCGTGGGCATCCGTGTCGTCCTCCAGGATGGCCACCTTCAAGGGGCGCAGCGCCTGGAGGAAGGCGGCATTGGTATCCCACTGATCCACCAGCACCACGGAGGCCCGGGACTTGAGGTCCGCTGGCAGCGCCATGTGAAGGTCCTCGCCGAGGTAGCTCGCCTCGCAGGGTAGGGGCTCATCGAGGAAGGGGTGGGTGCCGCCACCCACACGCCGCGCCCGCTCGTCCCCCGTGATGGCGACGCAGGCCTGACCGCCATGGGCGCGCCAGGCCTCCTGGATGGCTAGCGCTCGGGCCACATGGCCCAGCCCAAGGCGCAGATCAGCGTGGACGCGGAGGATCAGCAGGGGGGACATGATCCGGTGAGTCTAACCGTGCTCGCAAGGGATGGGGAAGGGGGATTCCTGGCGGGACTGTGGCGTGACCTCCTCGCCAGGGCCCGGCTCCATGAGCGACATCGAGTCGCTCACTCCACCACCCGGCGGTCGGTCAGGGATAGGGATGCCCTTCGGCGAAACCCGGCCGGGGGTCTTCAATGGTCGGCGCCTCGGCCGGGGGCCAGCCGTCCGCGAAGTAGGCATCTTTGTAGCGCACGTAGCGGGCCCAGACGCTGCCCAGGAGCTTGCGTTGGCCCTCGGTGAGCGGCCCCTTGGTGGTGGCGGGCCAGCCGGCGACGAGGCTGTGGGGCGCCGCCTTGAAGCCTTCGCGCACCAGGCTCCCCGCGGCCACAAGGCAGCCTTCGCCGATCTCGGCCCCGTCCATGATCGTGGTGCTCATGCCGATGAGGGCCCCCTTCCGGATGGTGCAGCCGTGCAGCATCACGTTGTGGGCGATGCTCACCTCGTCCTCGATGAGCAGGGGCCACTTCCCATTGGTGACATGCAGGCAGCAGGCGTCCTGGATGTTGGTGCGGGCGCCGATGCGGATCCAGTTCACGTCACCCCGGATGGCGCAGTTGAACCAGATGCTGGCGTCGTCGCCGAGGGTCACGTCGCCGAGGATGAGGGCGCTATCCGGCACGAACACCCGCGAACCGAGCTTGGGAACCATGCCTTGAAAGGGGCGGATCATGGACCCTCCAGACGGGAAGTCTACCCGACGGAGAGCAGGCCCAATTTCACCGCCCCCAGCCCCAGCGAGCCCACCAGCAGCCACAGCAGCAGACCCTGCAGGAAGGGCCGGAAGCCCACGGTTTTCAGGGCCTCACGGCTCAGGCCCGCGCCGATGAGGAAGAGGGTGAGGACCAGGACATGGTGGGCGCCCGTGGCGACGTAATGACCTGCGGTGTGCAGGGCCGGGACCCAGGTCACCAGGGCGGCCATGAGGAGGAAACCCCCGATGAACCAGGGCTTCTTCACGGGGAGGGCATCCTCGGCTTCGGGTTCCCCCCCAGCCAGAGCGGCCTTCCGGCGGCGGCTGGCCATCAGGTAGCCGAGCCCCAGGGTCATGGGCACGATCCAGAGTGCCCGTGCCAGCTTCACCGTGGTGGCCACCTCCAGGGCTCTGGATCCATAGGCCAGACCGGCGCCCACCACCGAGCTGGTGTCGTGGATGGCCAAGGCCGCCCAGAGGCCGAAGGGCTCCTGGCCCAGGTGGGCCATATGGCCGATGGGCGGGAAGACCACCAGGGCCACGGCATTGAGGAGGAATACGGTGGCCAGGGCCACGGATACCTGATGGGGACGGGCGCGCAGGACGGGGGCCGCCGCGGCGATGGCGCTGCCGCCGCAGATGGCGGTGCCGATGCTGATCAGCAGACCTGCATCGCGGTCCACCTTGAGGTACCTGCCCAACAGGAGGCCCAGGCCCATGACCAGGGACAGGCTGACGGCCGTATAGCCCAGGCCATGGAGCCCGACCCGGGCCACGGTGCCCAGGTTCATCTCGGCGCCCAGGCCCACCACGGCCAGGGGCAGGAGACGGTGCGTCCAACGGTGGGTATGCGCATGAATGGGGTTCCCGAGCAGCAGGGCGATGGCGGCGCCGGCGATCAGGGCCACGGCCGCGGAGACCATGGGCGTCAGCGCCAGGAGAGCCCCCAGGATCAGGAGGGGGGTGGCTACAGGTGAGTTGCGGGAGGCAGGCTGGCTCATGCAGACAACCATAAGAAACATGGCATCCAAAAAAATAATCGTATTATCAGATATCACTAGTGTCCGGTTAAAAGTCAAACAATGGCAGTTGTTTAGAGAATAGGTCCTCGTGGATCCGGATTTCCTCCTTCGCAAAGGCCCGCCGTAGCTCGATTTTCTCGAAA
>CAIQPH010000096.1 GCA_903873655.1 uncultured Holophagaceae bacterium
ATGCGGCTGACGGGAGCTTGGCTGATTGACACCTTATGCAGATCGGGGCCCATGGGCTCCCTCACATGGATCTGCCAAGGACAGGAAGGGGAGGAGAAGGCGGTTCGTAGTGTTATAGCGTGCAGCCATCTTCCAAGCGGGGGGGAGAAACAGCTCCCGGATATAGATCGCCTTGTTGATGACACCACGCACATGCTTGACGTCAGTGATGATTGACCAATAATCCAAAAGCCCAGCACCTCTCGGCCCATGTGCCAGGGTCCGCTGGGCAGCGATTATCTGAGCAGCGATGCGGCGGGTCGAGGTCGCTTCGTCCAACACGGCCAAGCCTGCCTCCCAGGCCTCACCAAGCAGGCCGAAGACCATGGCACAGTCCTGTTCCACGCCAATGCGCCGCGCAGTGGCTGCCAAGGCTGGGCGGTCGAGGGTGGCCCCAAGGCTTCTCGTGACTTCGCGAATATCCGCCAGCCAGTACAGGTTAAACAGCTCGCCCGTGAGGTGCTTGTGCAGGTGGGCGGCTAAATGGATCAGCAGATGTTCCGCACCAAGGGACCTGGCTTCTAGTCCGTCCCACTCCTGGGAGGCTGTGCCGGACCAGAGTCCCTCCAGGAGGTCGGTATCATCCACCGTGCCCCTCGCCAGCAGGTGGAAGTGGATTTCAACCCGGCAGATCTCCGGGAACCACCAGGGCGATGGGTGTCCCACCTTTTCGCCCACTGCGACTCGGACTGGGTGCAGGGCCGGGTCAGGCAGGCCTGGCGTGTCTGCCTGGAAGGCGCCCATGCCCCGCAGGATTTCGCTGAGGGAGGCTTCATCTTCCTTGCGGCAGAAAAGATCAAGGTCGCTCATGGGTCGAAGGCCCACATCGCCGTAGACCCATTTCGCCAGATAGGCACCTTTGAGAAGCACCACGGGGATGCCCGCATCTCGGGCTTTCAGGAGAATGCGCCGGAGGAGACCCAGGAGGCGGAGGTTCTTCATGGAGGTGCGCTGGTACTCCTGGGCCAGGGCTTGCTGGACCGCATCAGGAACGTACTCAACCAGGCCGGGGCGCGTGAGGTGGTGATGGAGCATGGGGAGCATGCCAAAGGGCCTGGCCTGCTCGAGCAAGGACGCCCAGTTGAATTCCTCTGACAGCAAGCCCGCCATCCGGACTTCCTGGTCTTGGGAGAGTTGAAGACGGGTGGCCAGAATCAGAAGTTCCAGTTCCCTAGATGGAACCGCTTCTAGGGAGGCCTCCATCCGTAGCATCAGGCCTTCCCCAGGAGGAAACGACCTCGTAGGCTGCGGAGGGTATCCAGGAGGGCGCAAACTCCCCAGCTGAGCAGGCCCTGGGCCCGGTTTTTCCAGAGCCTAGGTCCAGTCAGGAAGGGCTGCTCCCCGTCTTTCATGCCGACCGAGACGACCCTGCCAAGCAGGGCCTCGGCAGGGACAAGACCGCAGCCCCGGAGGTTGTCTCCCTTTTGGCGCAGATGGGGAACCCCGGCCTGCTCTACCTCCCCCAGAAACCGATGAATGATCAGGTTCCCCCCTTGGACGAAGGCCATGAGATCGCCGAGGCCCAGTTGGGAAGGGGAGACGGCCGTCAGCTGGGCACGGTCACCAGCTTTGAGGAGGGGTTCCATGCTTGTGCCCTTGATGGTGACCTCGCAGGGTCGGCCACTTGCAAGCAGGGTTCTGAGGGCGTCCAGCGCCTCCTCCCGCATCATGGCAACCTCTTCAGCCGCATGGCAGGATCCCCGATGAGCGTGAAGGTTCTCAGAAGATCCAGCGAGGCCCCATCTCTGTAGGCCAAAATCTTCGCTTGGGAACAAGCCTCCCCCAGGGTGGGGTTGGTGCCGTTGAAGATCAGGCTGTAGAAGCGAGTCCCCAGCAGGTTTTGTTCCCACACATACCCAAGCCCACTGCAGGCGAAAGCCCCGATGGCGCCGCGACCTTGAGCAGCGACCAGGGACTCTGCCAGGCAATAGCTGCCAGGCATCGCAAACCACCCGTTCTCACAGTTCAGCATGAATGAAAAGGTCAGCTGGTTGCCGTTGGTCAGGAAGGGGATGTAGTTGGCATCGAACACCATCTCCCCCGCCCACTCCGTAACATCCCCATGCCCGGAATAGGTCGTCAGGAGCATCCCCTTGTTCAGCGCCAGGATAATGTCCTGGGTGCACTGGTTGAAGTTGGAGTAATTGGCCAGGTAGATCTTGGTTGGCGCCAGGCTTGCGGGGAGTATCGCCGCAAGGTTGTTACAGATCGAAGCAAACCCTGCGTCGTTGTTGTCGGCAACGAACAATGCATTGGACGAGCCAGTGGTGGCGGCACTCTCATACTGGATGAACTTCTGTACCACCTGGGTGACCTGAGCTGGCGTGGCGGCGGGAACACGACCGATGCGCATAACCGGCAGTTCATCGACTCCGTCCACGGCCACGTACCAGTTGTCATCAGGCGTGAGGCCGAGCTGGCTGGTGATGGTGAGATGGCAGGGGACCTGGCTCAGCTTCCCGGTGCCCATTCGGTCACGGTAGTCGAACGTGGCATCCCCCAGCAGGAGGACGTAGGTGGGCGGTGTCGCCCAGGCGTGGTAGGCGAAGTCCAGATAGGCCTTGATGGCTTCCGGCAAGGGGAAACCCTGCCCGAACTCGTTGTAGATATCCTCCACGGCCACGGATCTCACCCGAAGGCCCTGGGCCCTCCTCTGGCTGCATAGGGGCTCAGCCGCAGCCAGGAACGCCCTGGGGGTGATGAGGATGTAATCCACGGGCGCACTCGTGTCCCGGAGTGCGCCGGGGTGCCAGAGCTCTACGTGGGTTGGCCGGGTGACCAGGTCGGCGGTGAAGGCTAGGTAGCGCTTAGCTGTCGGTGCTGAGTCCTGGAAGAGGAGGTGGTAGGTCCCCCCAGGGCCCGTTCCGATAGAGGGCTGGATGAAGGCCGCATTCCAAGGGTCCGTGATGTCCATTAGCCGAATGTCTGAGCGGGAGAAACCGCCCGCCTGGACGGGCTTCAGGTTGTTGGCCGGCAGGGTGAAGGCCAATGACCCGGCCAGGGCAGCCAAGGGCCGCCAGACCTGAACTTGGAAATAGTTCAGGAGCACCGCATCCACGGCAGCCCCGGTGTCGCCGGGCAGGCTCAGGGTGAGGGTGTTTGCCCCCGGCAGCAGGGCTCCTGGGGGCAGCGGAAGGTCCTGGGTCGTGGTGGTGATCCCTGTCCAGCGGAGGTCTCCCACGGCCACCCCATTCAGGCTCACGCGCACGTGATGGTCAGGACTGACGGAACCGCTGGTTGAGCCCAGCAGGTTGAGTCTCAGGGTTGAGATTCCATTTGCCTCAGCCAGGCCGGCTACTTGAAAGGGGAAGTCCATCGCCGTGGGTGCGGTCAGCTTCACCCAGAACCAATGGTCGGCCTGGGGGGCACCGGGGGTGCCGATGTTCATGCGCAGGTTCTGTTCGAGCTGGAGCGTGTCCTGAAACACCGCCAGGGGCAGGGAGCTTCCGGAGACTGCTCCGGCTCTCGTTGCCATGGGGGAAGGGGTGCCTGCTTCGAGGGAGAGCCAGTAGACGTTGGTGCCCGTGTATTCCGTATCGATGTCCTGGGCGAAGAACTCGAAGTAGTCGCCAGCACCCATGGCCCGGCCATCGGCGCAGACTACATTCAGCGCAACCGGCTGGCCCTGGTTCGAAAGGTGGAGGTTGCCTGGCGCCAGGGGGCCTTGAATGAAACCGGCCGAAAGCAGGTCGGCGTAGTCCATGCGGACCAGGCCTTGCTGTTTGACCTCGATCCGGAGGCGGTCGGGACTGGACGCCTGGGGCGTAGGCCCGCCCGTGGCAGGCGACCCGCCCTTGCCGCAAGCCAGAGCCAGCAGCAGGAGCGGCAGCCAAGCCCAGCGCCTGAGTGTGGCGCAGCAGGACCAGAGCGTCTTCATGGCGTGCCCACGCCATTCAGCTCATGGTGGATCAAGGTGAGGCAGGCCTCCAGTGGCCCTGGGGTCAAGCGGAAGCACGCCACGCCCGAGAGCAAGTCCGACAGGTGGGCCAGGAGGGCGCCAGGCTTCATGGTCCTGGCCCGTCCGGCCTCGATCAGATCGTGCTTCAGGTCGCCCAACAGGTGGAAGGCCGCATCGTGCGGAGGAATGGGCGATAGCACCGGCTGCTGGGTGAAGCCCGGGTGCGGGTCCGGCAAGCTGAACACATTCCAGATCAGGTCGCGGTGGCGCTGGAGGAGGTCCTTGATCCGGCGAGTGGGGTCACCTTCGCGGAGATAGTGGACGGTCCAGCCCAGGGCACCCGGCTCACTGGCCCGCTCGACCTCCGTGCCTTCCACGCTCAGGAACTCCGCCAGCAGCGCGTCTTCAGCGCCCTTACGAATCCCAATGCGCAGCCGGCCCTTGCCGATGTTTTCTTGCCCGGCTTTCCCATCCAGGCAGATCAACCAGCGCAGAGGGAGGGGTGGCCCTCCGATGGTGAAGCCACGCTCCTCTAAATTGAAGAGCACCTTGCCGCGCGTCAGGTCGCTGGCCATCTGCCCTGGGCCAGGACGCACCCAGAGGCTGCGTGGATAGGGATGCACCAGCCGGGTCTCCCGGTGGATGGGACAGAAGTCATCGGAGTAGTAGGCCCACCCGGCCGCCATAAGGGCCAGTGCCAGGGTGGTCTTCCCGGCACCCGAGGGCCCAGCGATGGCCAGGGCCCCACCCGGCTGGGCCAGGGTGGCAGCATGCAGGGTGGTGTAGGCCCTCAGGTGGTCCTGGACGACCTGCGCAAGCGTCTGGGCCGCCAGGCGCCAGGCCTGCGGGTGACCTTCTAGGGTGTGCCGCAGGTCATCCACAGCCAGAAAGGCACCCTCCCCCTGGGGACCGTCCTCGAAGTGAACACGCAGGGGATTGCATGCACCGGTCAGGGGCGCCTGAAAACGGCCATAGTCCTGCCGAAACGCCGCCAGAAATGGCTCCTGAGCAGACTCGATGACGAGGTCCACATCCAGGATTCTGTAGCAGTCGGTCGCCATAGGTCAGTTGGTCTTCTTCTCCTGCCGCCTAGCCAGAATGGCATCAAAAGCACGCCGATACGCCATGTCCCGGTATGCGCAGAAATCATCCACTGCCATCAAATTGCCCTTGTCCGCTAGAGCTGTGGCCATGCAGCCTGCCTGGCAGAGATTTTTCCAGTTGCAAACACTGCAGCCTGGCAGGCTTTCTTCGCGGCTGAGCTTCAGGGTGTGGAGCCTGGCCATGGCCTCACCATCGGTCAGGGCCTGCAGGGATGCCTCCAGCGCATTGCCCAGGCGGTCAGCTGCTGACATCAGCAGCACACAAGGGTAGGTCTCACCGGCGGGATCGATGACCAGCTGTCGCCCGATGGGGCACCAGTGCCCATCCTCTTCCTGCGCGTGGGCTGGATCGAGCGAGAACCCGCTCAGGCCGCACTTCACTTCAACGGCCGGGGTGTCCTGGGGGTTGCGAAGGTACCGGTCGTAGATGGCTGCGTAGGTGGCTACGTCCAGCCCCTGGCCGGTGCAACCCCAGGTCTCAGCGGCCCGCCCCACTGCCCGCAAGGGGATGAAGCGCACCTTGCTCACACCCAGGTTTGCCGCCAGCTGAACCAGTTCGGGCAGGCGGTCCTTGTTCTTGGGGTGGACGGTGGTGGCCAGGGAGATTCGGTCACCAAGGCCTGCTTCCTGAAGGTGGCGGATACCCTGCAGAGCCCCTGCGAAAGCATTGGGGCCGCGGATGGCGTCGTGGATCTCCGCCGTGTCGCCATCCAGGCTGACCTGAAAGGAGGGACTCAACGCCTGGGCGAAGAGATGAGCCAGGCGTGCGTCCAGCAACATGCCATTGGTACAGAACTGGACGGGGATCCGTCTCCCTATCCGGGCCACGACTTCCTCAAGGCCTGGGTAGAGCAGGGGCTCACCCCCGCTGAGCACCAGGGAGCGACCACCTCCTGAGATGAACTCATCAATGATTCGCAACACTTCCGGCAGGGGCATTTCCCGCCGTGTGGGGTAGGAACCGAAGCAGTGGGCGCAAGCCAGGTTGCAGCGCTCCGTCAGCATCAGATACAGGGCGCCGAGCTGCGGTCGCGGCTGCTCGGGGGCCACCTGCTGGAGGAAGCCTTGGTTGTTTAGATCGTCCACCACCCGGGCCACATCCTGGCGGGCGGTCGCCAGCGGAATCCCATAGGTGTCCACCAGGAAGGCGGCGGCATCTTCCTGGCCACTCCCGGTGGCAGAGAGGCGAGTCATGATCTGGCGGGTGGTGCGGTTTACTGCGACCCAGCGGGGGGTCGTGGGATGCAGCAGGATGCCATCGTGCTCCGTGCCCTCAGGAACATAGGCACACAGGGCACCCCGTGAGGTGCCCTGTGTGGGTTCAGTTTCCTGCTTGGGCATCATCCCACTGGGCTGGGGCTGCAGGTGAGGGCCGGGCCCACCTGGGCCAGGATCTCCTCGCTGGTGTAGGAGGTGATCTGCGGGGCCTCGTAGGGGGGCTTCACGGTCTCCAGTTCAGACGAGTGAGGGGTGGTTACAGGATTATTCATAAGAGCTCCGAAAGGATCGAAAGTCGAAG
>CAIQPH010000097.1 GCA_903873655.1 uncultured Holophagaceae bacterium
CCATGAGCACCTTGATCCTCGGCGGAGGCGTGACGGGCCTCGCAGTCGCATGGCACCTCCAGCAGCGCGGGGAGCAGGCGGAAGTGTGGGAGGCCGGTGCCACCGTCGGTGGCTGGATGAAGACTCTGCCCTGGGAAGGCGGCCACTTCGAGACCGGACCCCAGGGTGTGCTCTGGCAGAAGGGCACCGCCGTGGACCGTCTCTTCAGCGCCATCGACCTGCCCTTCAAGTCCCCAGGCACCGGAGCCCGCTGGGTGGGGAAGGGCGGAAGGCTCATTCCGGTGCCGGCTTCTCCTCCGGCTCTGCTGTTCTCGCCCCTGATGTCGCTGGGGGCGAAGCTGCGAATGATGGCCGAGCCATTCATCCCGGTGCGCGGCGCGGAACCTGAAGAGGGCCTGTCCGCCTTCATCGCCCGCCGTCTCGGCAACGGCGTCGCCACCGAACTGCTGCCGGCCATGGTGGCTGGTGTGCTGGCGGCGCCACCGGACCTCCTCTCCGTGGACGCCATCCCCAAGCTGCGCCAGTGGGAAGCCACGGGCAGTCTGGTGAACGGCATCCGCAAGAGTGGTGTGAGCCACATGGTGGTGCCCGAAGGCGGCATGGGCCAGTTGCCCATCCGACTGGCAGAAAGGCTTTCAGCGGTTCGGACTGGAATCCGCGCCGAGCGAGTCGAGGCGCTGGCGGGCGGCCGCTGGAAGGTGAGTGGCGGCGGCGAAGTGCGCGAGGCCGACCGCGTAGTGCTCGCGCTGCCCGCCTACGAGGCGGCGACCCTGCTCGGCCAGGTGGCACCCCGGAGTGCGGCAGCCCTGGCGGCCATTCCCTACACCTCCGTGGACCTCTGGCACAGCCGCCACACGCCGCTTCCAGCACTGAAGGACAGCTTCGGCTTTCTCATCCATCCGCCGGAGGGGCACGGGTATCTCGGTTCTCTCGTGCCGTCCTGGATGGATCCCCAGAGTGCACCAGAGGGACTGATGCAACTCCGCAGCTTCATTGGCGGCGCCTTCGGGAAACCGGCGGATCTGGAAACCTGGGAGGGCATCTTCGCGCGCCTGAAGCACTGGGTCCCTGCGCTCAGCGAGCCTGCCGCCGCACGCCATGAGCTTGCAGAGCGAGCGATTCCAAGGCCTGAGTTGGGGCATCGGGCGCGGGTGAAGGAGGCGCTGGAGGGTCTCCCAACCGGGGTTGACTGGCTGAGCAATGCCCGTTTCGGGCCCGGTGTACGGGACATCCTGGAAGGCCTTGAAACCTGGCTCTAGCCTGTACCTTCCCCTGCTTGAACTTCGTGAGAGATGATTGATTCTGGTCCAGAAGGGACCACAGGATGATGTCAATGTCTCTCCAGCCCAAGGCGGACCCATGAAAATCTTCGAACACCATCCCCATCCCCACATCGAGTCCCGGAAGAAGCGGGCCCCCCGGCCCAAGGCCCCCACCGAAAGTCCGGTGGGCCGCTTCAATACATTCCTGGGAATGGGAATCACCAAGGGCGTAGGCACCATGTGGTGCGCCTACGCCTTTGCCATCATCGCCCTGATCAGCCTGCCCGATGCGATTCGCGCAGGGACGAGCGCCCTCATCTCCTGGATCGCGCAGACCTTCCTGCAACTGGTCCTGCTCTCCATCATCATGGTGGGCCAGAAGGTCCTGGGCGCGGCGGGAGACGCCAGGGCCGACGACACCTACAAGGACGCCGAGGCCATCCTGCATGAGGCCATCGAGATCCAGAAGCACCTCGAAGCGCAGGACGCCCTGCTTCAGAAACTTATCGAGGCCCACCAGAACGAAACCAAACAGTGAACCAGATTTTGGTCTGAGGGGGATTGACTGGGCGAATAAAAGGCGAATACTCAAATCATGACGCCCCTTCAATTGCCTCAGGACTCGATACCACTCATCCCGGGCCTGCGTGTGGAACCTGAGGATGCCCGCTCGATCCTGCGTCCCCAGAAAGATGAACGCTACGGTTTCGGTTTCGCCCTCAGCCCCTATCGTGGCTGCGGGCATGGTTGCCGCTACTGCTATGTCCGGGAGTATCCCAATGCCCTCCACCGACCCGAGGACTGGGGTGGATGGGTGGCGCCCAAACTGAACGCGCCGGAACTGCTGTGGTCCCAGCGGCACCGGCTGCACCAGGCCCGGGTCTTCATGGCCTCGGCCACCGATCCCTACCAGCCGCTGGAGCGTCAATACCGCCTCAGCCGGCAGTGCCTGGAGGTGCTGCTGCTCTGTCCAACCACCGAGGTGATCGTCCATACACGTTCGCCCCTGGTGCTCCAGGATCTGGAACTGCTCCGGGCCTTCGGAGAGCGCCTGTCCGTGGGCTTCTCCATTCCCACGGATGACGATTCGGTGCGCCAGGTCGTGGAACCCAATGCCCCACCCATTCCCAGTCGCTGGGCTGCCGTAGAGCGACTGGCGACCGCTGGCATCCAGGTCACCGTCGGGGTCGCGCCTCTTCTGGCCGTCCATGATCCCGAGGCCTTTGCCCGGCGGGCCAAGGCCAGCGGTGCCTCCAGCGCCTGGGTGGGCGGGCTGCGGTTGCTGCAACAAGATCCCTTCTACAAGGTGCTGGCCGACCACGGCTGGCTCAAGATTCTGAGTCCGGACTACAAGGATGGGATCCGGGCTGCCTTCCTTGAAGCTTTCCCGCCCAGGAAGCAGGTGCGGAAGGCGAAGCCCAAACCCACGGCACCCCTGTCAAAGGTCATGGCTAGCTGCCAGCCTGGCTTGTTCGACCGCGTGGGTTGAGGACACCCCAGCCATGCTCTGAGCCCATGACGCCACCTCCTGCCTTGTGGGAGACTGAACCGACCATGACGACCCTAGCCCTCAAATACCGTCCCCGCCTGCTGTCCGACCTCGTGGGGCAGGAAGGGAGCGTCAAGGCCCTGGCCAATGCCCTGAAGCGGGCCAAGGAGAGCGGGAAGATCCATCAGGCCTACCTGTTCGCAGGTGTGCGCGGCACGGGCAAGACCAGCACCGCCCGCATCCTGGCCCGGGCCCTGAACTGCACCGAGGGACCCACCGCCGTGCCCTGCGGTGTGTGTGCACCCTGTCGGGCCGCGGAGCAGCCGGACACCAGCCTGGACATCGTCGAGATCGATGCCGCCAGCCGGGCTTCCGTGGCCGACGCCAGGGCCTTGAGGGAACAGGTGCAGACCCGTCCCGCCTTTTGCCGCTATCGCATCTACATCATCGACGAAGTGCACATGCTCAGCACGGAGGCCTTCAACGCGCTGCTGAAGGTCATCGAGGAACCGCCGCCCCACGCGATCTTCGTGCTGGCCACCACCGAGTTGCAGGATGTGCCGGACACCATCAAGAGCCGGGTCCAGATCTTCCCGTTCCGCTTGATCCCCGTGGGTCTCATCGAAGGGCGACTCAAGCATGTGTGTGAGCAGGAGGGCGTGACCTTCGAAAGGGAAAGCCTGCGCCTGGTGGCCGAGGCTGGGCAGGGCTCCATGCGCGATGCGCTCACCATCCTCGACCGCGTGATTTCTGCCGGTGACGGGAAGGTGCTGGAGGAGGCCGTTCGCGAACAGCTGGGCATCGTCAGTGCCCATCTGGTCCAGGGTGTGCTGTCGGCGCTGGCCATCGGCGACACGGCCGCCCTGGTGGAGGCCTGCCGGGAACTGGCCGAGCAGGGCGCCGATTGGGCCACCTTCTGGCGGGAACTCGTCCTGGCCTTCCGGGACCGCCTCGAGCAGGAGGCCCGGGCCGCCCGCGAGCCGCAGGAATTGCTGCGCTGGGCGCGGATGCTGAGCCTCTTGTTGAGCCGCGAGCGGGACCTGCGCGACAGCAGTCTGCCGCGCGTGGTCGTGGAACTTGCCCTGATCACCGCGGCCCAGCTGCCCCATCTGGCGCCGCTGGATGCGCTCGTTTCAGGCCTGGCCGCTTCAGGTGCACCCAGACCTCCAAATCCTTCTGCGGGCCCGCCACCGGTCCCTTTCCGGGCCCCCCAGGCCGCGCCGGCGCCTGAGGGGCTTCGACGCCCGGCTGCTGCGGCGAAGCCTCCATCAGCTCCAGGGCCCGCTCCCACGGCCCGCACGGATCCGGATCCCGCCGATCAGCTCCGTACGCGTTGCAGCGAGGCCCTGCGGCAGGCGCCGGGCCTGCGAGCCCTGGCCACCGCGCCGCAGATGGCCACGCAACTGCACTGGGACCCGCCTGTCCTCCGCTTCCAATTTCCCGGGAACGTGCGGCAGACCCTCCAGGATTTTGAACGGGAGAAGGCCAGCCCCCACCTGCTGGCCGCGCTTGCCACGGCGCTGCCGGGAATCAAGGCCGTGGAGATCGGTTTCGACGATCCCGGCGGACCTGGGATCGAGGAGCGCCCGGAGGATCGGCTGCGCCGGGAACCGGGTTTCCAGGAACTGCTGCGCCTCAGCGGTGGCGAGGTTCTGGAAATCCGGCGGGAGGGGTGATCAACCGCCGGAGACCGGTGGCATGAGGGCAACCTCATCGCCATCCGCTAGAGGCGTGGCTTGATCAGCGAAGCGCTGGTTCACAGCCAGGAGGGCGTCCCTGGGCAGCAGGGCGAGTCTGGGATCCTTCAGCAGTTCCCCAAGCGTGGCAACGACGGGCAGTTCCAGCTCGGCAAATCCCAGCAGGGGTCGGTAGCGGGCGAAGCTCTTCACGGTTATCACAATCCCCCCACAAACGGTCCACAGCCCACAGCCTACAGCCCACGGCCTAATTTGGGCTCCAGGTATGCCGGATCTCCCCTGATGGCGTGAGTCCGACCCCGCCGCCCTTGCTGAGTCCCAGCTGGAGGATGAGATTGCCAAAGCGCCATTCCACCTGGCCTGAGTCGATACTCACTTCGCCGCTCTTGGTGTGGGTGAACACGAAGGCACTGCGCTGACCATAGAGGTCAAAGCTTTTGCCCATGGTGAATTCGGTCTCGGAAGTGCCGAGGCTGGAAGAACGGACCGCCACGTTGACGCGGTCCACGCCCAGGGCCCGGCGAAGCGTGTCCTGGACCGGCGCGAAGGCAAGGGTGGAGATCAGGCCGACGCCGGCGCTCCCCAGTCCTGAGGTGATGGCTCCCTGGGTCGAGCCGGAGGTGGAGCCCGCGGTTCCCACATTGGCCGCATTGCCAGGATTGATTAGGATGGCCACGATCTCATCCTGGCGCAGACTGGGTGTGGAGGAAGGCACGATGGCCAGGTTACTCAGTGTGCCGTGGATGTCCAGATTCACGGTATAGCCGGGAATGGAACTGACGCTGCCCTGGAGGTTGATGACCGGATCCAGGGGGCGGGATTCGGAGAAGGACAGGGAACCCCGGTCCACGACCATGTCACCGGCCGGGAAGATGTTGGTGACGCGGCCACCAGGCTGGAACAGCATCATGCCTTTTGGCACCGGGTGGCCGAGGGTTCCGAGCACCTGGAAGGGGCCCTCCGTGCGCCCATCCAGTTTCAGGAGATTGGTATCGAAACTCCAGGGCGAGCGCAGGTCCAGGTCCAGGTCGAGGCGGATCCGTTCCAGGGGATCGTCCAGGTCCAGGCCAGCCAATCCCCCGCTGTCCCTGAGCGCGCTGCGCAGAATGAGGTCCGACAGCTTCACTTCGGTCTGGTAGCCCAGGTGGTCTGCCTTCAGCTTCCCCTTCAGCAGGCCTCCCTCCTCGGTACCTTCAAGGGTGGCTTGGAGGCTGCCTTGCAGGTCGAGGCCTTCCGGCACGTCCCGCAGCTGGAAGTTGGAGAGAGAAGCCTTGAAGGCATAGCCATCCAGTCCTCCGAGCCGCCAAGTGGCCTCCCCACTGGCCCTGAGTTCGCCGTGGGCCAAGGTGCCGAGCAGGGGGCTTTCCTCAGAGATAGTCAGGGTCCTGTCCTTCAGGGTGGTTTTGAGGTGGAGATCCTCTACCCCCTGATAACCGCGCAAGTGCAGTTGCCCCTTGTTCAAGGTCACGGTTCCGTCCAGAAGGGGCTCGAAGGGCGTGCCATGGGCCAGAAGGTCGAAGCGGCTCGTTCCCTGGATGTGCAGTTCGGAGAGCAGACTGTAGTCATCCACTTCCATGACCCGGTCGAGGATGGATTTCATGTGGGCAAGGTCGGCATCGCCTTGGGCCTGGATCGCCATCGGGTGCGTGCCTGAAAAGGGAACGCTGCCCGACAGCCGAACATGTGCGGCCTGGGCGTCCATTCGGGCCACTGGGCCACGGGCGCCGCCCTCAAGGGTGATATCCAAGCCTGCGCCCTGGGCATTGCCATGCAGGGCCGAGGGGCGGAGCTGGTGCAGTTCGAAGGCTGCGAACTGGGCCGCCAGCCGGTCGAGAGAACCGGTCCAGGTCAGGTCATGGCCGTTCTTCCAGCGCCCCTGGGCTGTCGCCGATAGACTCAGATCCTCGAGCAGGTCCTCAGTCAGGCTGCGGGCCAGCAGTTCCGTCCGCGCGCTGTCCTGGGAGATGTTCAGGCTGAGGTGACCGACGACATCCAGGCCCTCCTGGCGGGCCTGCAGATCCAGCAGGGATTTTTTCATGCCTTCCATGGCCAGGAAGCCCTCGAGGTGGCCCCGCTCCAGGGTGGCCTGGCCCTCCAATCCCTCCACACTCCTGTCTCCGAAGAAGATGCGGCCCCGGCTGAGTTGGATGTGTCCCTCCGGAAGATCCAGGTCCCCGAAGGGGCTGGTGATTGGGCCGAGGAGTCGGGCGTTCATCTGGGATTGGATCCGTGGCCCCGGCAAGGCAAGCAACTGCGAGTCCAGGCGTCCGCCCATCTCAACCCACCACGTCCACTGCCTCAGATCCAGGTCAGCTTGTCCCTGGAGGGCCAGGGCTCCCTCCGGGGGGATCTCCCCCTGGCCGAGAAGGTCCATCCGCTCTGCGACCCGAAGATCGGACAATTTCAGCCGGAGCGACTCCAGGTCCATCCAAAAATCCGCAGAGGTCGCTGGAATATTGATTCCGTAAACTTCATTTGATTCGGTTTGAGCTGTTCCGATCATCAGTAGGTGATCGTACGGACCCCAGATCCGCACCCAGCCACTTGCGATGCCGCTGATCGGCAGGTCCTTGCCCTCGCCGGTTTTCAGGTCGGCAGCCTTCAAGCCTTCGGCCACCGGCAGCCGGGCGGCGGTGTAGCACATGTCGATCTGGGGCTGCCCTGGTGCTGTGTCCGCCCAGGTGAGCCAGAGATCCCCCCCGCCGCGCCCCTCGTCCTTCTGGACTTCGATGTTGTTGATCCAAAGCTCGGAGCCCCAGATTTCGACCGTCTTGGCGAGTACGCGGTCAGCCCGGGCCCCATGCCAGCGTGGCTGAAGAACCTCGACAGATCCGTCCAGTTCAAGGCCGGAACCGCGATTCCAGTGGACCTTGGCCTGGGCGGTTGTGCCGCCTTCCATGTCCAGATCGACGACTTTCCAGGCGGTCAGGGCCCGGGCGACTTCGCCTGCGTTGACTTCGGTGCGGCCTTCGCCTTCCAGATGTGCCAACCCTTGCGACCCCAGGGCGGCCCAGGCTGAGCCTTCAACTTTCAGGGCCTCCAGGTCCAACCTCAAGTGCTGGATATCAGCCCGGCCACGGTCCAAGGTGGCATCCAAGGCGCCTGCCTCCCGCCCATGTTGGGAGAACGCCACTTTCAGAGAGGCCTGCCACCCCTCAAGGCGGCCCACAGCCTCCGCAGAACCCGAACCCTTGACTTGAGCCTGCACCGTTCCGCGGACACCCTGGAGAACATCCAGTCGCAGGGCACGGCCGAGTGGCTCCAGATCTAGGTTCGTTCCCTGAATGGTGGCCTGAGCCTGGGCCCGGCGGGACCAGGTGCCCTGGACCTCCAACTCCCCCTGAGGCGAGACCCAGTGCAGGCGGTCCAGTTTGACCTGGTCCAGGCCACCAGCGGCCCTGATTTCCAATTCCCCCGGCTGAAAGTCGACCGTTTCCGGCCGCAGATCCCGTCCATCCGCAGTGAAGGTCCAGGCCGGCTGTGCCATGGAGCCCTGGAGGGTTCCCGTCACATCGAGGATGCCGGCCAGGTAAGGCCGGGATGGTCGCTGCCAACGGGACGCCTGGGCGAGGTCCAGGACGCCCTTCACGCTGGCTACCACCCTGTCGGTGGCCGCGAGCCTGTCCACCTCATAGCGGCCACTGAGGTGAATCTGGCTCTCGCCCAGCCGAAGGTAGCCTTCCTTGAGTGACAGGGTCTTCTCGGAGGCAACTCCGTTCAGGTCCAAGCGGCCCTTTTCCCAGCCCCCGGGACCCTTCACCGACAACTGGGGCCCGACCAGATCCACCCGGATCTGGTTGGGCCCCAACCCCGTGGCCTTCACCTCGAACTGGTATTGCAATTCGGGGATGCCCCGCAGCGGAACGGGTACCTGGATCTCGCAACTGGTGAGGCTGAGGAGATCCAGCTGGAACTGGGGCAGGGGGCCGGTTCTTGGCGGGCGGTTCTTGAGTCTGAGGGCGGACAGGCCAGCCTCGGTAAGGCGCAGGCGGGGCCGCTCGATTCGCAGGGAATTGATGCGGTGGGTCGTGCCCAGGAGGGACCAGAGATCCGCCTGGATTTCAACCCGTTGCACCGTGAGCAGATCCCCGCCCAGGCTGACCTCGTGGAGCACCAGCAAGCCGAAGGTGGGGCGCAGTTCCACTTGCCCGATGGTGAGCGGCAGCCCTGTCTCATCCTGCACCACCGCGTTGAGTCGACCCAGGGCCCACCGCACCACCGGGGGTCGATTGGCCACCCAGGGGGCGATCGTCAAGAAGGAGGCGCCGGCCACCAGGACGTAGGATACGCGGCGGACCCATCTTCGACCCCAGAGGCGCTGTACCGCGTCCTTGGTGGGGTGCCAGAGCATCAGGGTCTGTTTTCAAATTGGGTGTGAGCCGCGACGTCAGCCAGCCGTGCCCATGGCAAGGCAACGGCCGCAGGGCGATGCGGGACATAGTTTAAGGCCGGTAACGCAGCCAGGGGTGCGGCTGGCCGCGTCCCCCGTACCCTATCGCAGGCCCCGCTTGGGCCCTGCTCCTGCTCGGCGTTCCGCCAAGCAGAGGGTGGAGCCGGCAAGGGGCGGCGCCCGGCGCAATACTGCGTCGAACTCCTCGCCAATAGTGCCGCTATTGTCATCGCCGTTCTCCTTGTCTCGCTTGGGCGGCGCCTCTTGCGCGGCCGCACCCCAATTTGAAAACAGACCCTAGTTTTTTTCGCCGCAGTTCGGGCAGACCAGAGCCATCCGCGGCAGCTGCCGGTAGCAGAATCGGCAGAGCCGGGATTGAGTGGCGGCGCGCAGACCGGAGTGGGGCCCGGAACTGGAGAGGGACAGCACCGCGGTTCCCAGGGGTCTGGTTTCTCGGGCGACATTCTCCTTCAGGCGGCGCAAGGCCTCCAGAAACGCCTGGGCGGAAAGATACCGCTCCCCGAGATTCACCGCCAAGGCCTTCATCACCACTTCCGAGAAAGCCTTCGGCACGATCGGGTTCCGCAGGTGTGGCGCCACGATCGGCTGGCTGGAGAGGGCCTGGGCGATCTTCAGCGGGTCCGCATCATAGAAGGGCACGGTGCCGGTGAGCATTTCATAAAGCGTGATGCCGAGGGACCAGAGGTCGGATTGGAACACGGCCCGGCCGCGGAAATGTTCGGGCGCCATGTAGGGTGGCGAGCCGATACGCGTGGGCGCGTAGGGGACATGCTGCAGTTCCAGCACGCGGGAGGTCCCGAAATCCGTGACTTTGGCCACCCCGTCGCGATTTACCAGGATGTTGGCCGGACGCAGGTCCCGGTGGAGGATCTGGTGGCCATGGGCGAAGGCGATGGCGCTGCAGACGTCCAGGCCGATCTCTAGGGCGCGGGTCGGCTGGAGGAAGCGTTCGCGGCGGATGAGGCGATCGAGGCCTTCGCCTTCGATGTATTCGAGCACCATGAAGAAGATGTCGTTCTTCCGCTCGACGGTGATGAGCTCGACGATGTTCGGATGCTTCAGACCCGCCATGATGCGCGGCTCCTTCAGCAGGTCCACGATCTCTTCCTGCTGCTGATGGGGCACTTTCAGGGCCACCTTCCGGTTCACCCAGGTGTCCAGGGCCAGGTAGACAGCCCCGAAGCCGCCCGAACCGAGGCGGTCCAGGATCTGGTATTTTCCCAGCGTCTGGTCCTTGGAAAGCACTGTCATCAGCTCCGAAGCGATAGGTTCAGGATGACCGAAAAAGCCCCGCCAGGGCGGGGCTTTTTCGCGAGCGCAGGGCTTCTCAGCCCAGGAAGGCCGTTAGTGTTTTCGAGTAGCGCGGGTGGCGAATCCTGTTCGCATCCCTTCGGGATGTGCCCAAGGCCCTAGCGGGCCTTTGCTCACAAATTCGCCGACCCACCCAGGTAGGCCTCTCGCGTTCAGCCGAGGAATGCCTTGAGTGTTTTCGAGTAGCGCGGGTGGCGAATTTTTCTCAGGGCCTTGGATTCGATCTGGCGGATGCGCTCGCGGGTGACGGCGAACTCGCTGCCCACTTCCTCCAGGGTGTGTTCGGAGCCATCATCGCCCACGCCGAAGCGCATGCGGAGGACGCGCTCCTCGCGCTCGCTGAGCGTGTTGAGCACGTTGCGGACGGTCTCCTTGAGGCGCTGCTGGACAACCTGCTCCACCGGGGAGACAACGGTCTTGTCCTCGATGAAATCCCCAAGGTGGGAATCCTCCTCCTCGCCGATGGGTGTTTCCAGAGAAATAGGCTCCTGGGCGATCTTCATCACCTTGCGGACCTTGCCCACGGGCATGTCCATGGCGTGGGCGATCTCCTCGCTGGAGGGTTCCCGACCCAGCTTCTGGACCAGTTCACGCTGGGTGCGGATGAGCTTGTTGATGGTCTCGATCATGTGCACGGGGATGCGGATCGTGCGGGCCTGATCGGCGATGGCGCGGGTGATGGCCTGCCGGATCCACCAGGTGGCATAGGTCGAGAACTTGAAGCCGCGGCTGTATTCGAACTTGTCCACCGCCTTCATTAGGCCGATGTTGCCCTCCGGGATCAGGTCCAGGAACTGCAGGCCGCGGTTGGTGTAGCGCTTGGCGATGGACACCACGAGGCGGAGGTTGGCTTCGATGA
>CAIQPH010000098.1 GCA_903873655.1 uncultured Holophagaceae bacterium
CTCCGTCCAGACTACGGTTGCCACCCAGCTTTCCCGCGAGCAGCGGGTCCGGTTGTACCGCACGATCTACGCTGCCAGGCGCATCGACGACCAGGAGATCCTGGGCAAGCGCCAGAACAAGGTCTTCTTCCAGATCAACGGCGTCGGTCATGAAGCTGTCCAGGCGGCCGCCGCACGGGTCTTCCGGCCGGGCCACGATTGGTTCTTCTTCTACTACCGGGACCGGGCCCTAGCCTATGGCCTTGGCTACACGGCCAAGGAGATGTTCCTGGGTTCCGTGGGTTCCTCTGAGGACCCCGCCAGCGGCGGCCGCCAGATGCCCAGCCACTGGGGGCACAAGGATCTCAACATCTTCACCACCTCCAGTCCCACCGGCAGCCAGTTGCTGCAAGCCGTGGGGGCTGCGGAAGCCGTGCTGCGGGCCGAACAGTGCGGGATGTCGGAACAGCTCGGCATCGCCTCCGACGAGGTGGTCCTGACCACCACTGGAGACGGCACCTGCAGCCAGGGCGAGTTCTGGGAGGCCATCAGCAACGCCGTGAACCTGAGGGCGCCCGTGGTCTTCCTGGTGGAGGACAACGGCTACGCCATCAGCACTCCCAGCGAGGTGCAGTATCCGGGCGGGAACATCGCCGCCCTGCTGCAGGGCTATGCTTCACACGGCTTGCTCATCCTGGACGAGGTGGATGGCTGCGATCCCATCGCCAGCTATGAGGCGCTGAAAGTCGCCGCCGACCATGCCCGCGCCCGCAAGGGCCCGGCCCTGGTGCGGGCGCGGGTGATCCGCCCCTACAGCCACTCTCTGTCGGACGACGAACAGCTCTACAAGCTGAAGGCGCAGCGAGTGGCGGAGTCCCTGCGGGACCCCGTGCATACGTTCGCAAGCCAGCTGGTGGGCTGGGGCGACCTTACAGAAGAACAGCTGCAGCTGCTTAAGGATGAAGTGCAGGCCGAGATCGACGCGGCCTGGGACGAGGCCGAGGCTTCGCCTCCACCCAAGCCCGGCAGCTACTACCAGAACTTGTACAGCCCCGCCGTGGATCCCACTTCCGCGGCTTTCGACACCGAGCCCGCTTCCGGCGATCAGGCCGTGGGCGCCAAGACCATGCTCGACCTCATCAACGCCACCCTGAAGCATGAAATGGCGCGGGATCCGCGCATCCTTGTGTTCGGGGAGGACGTGGCCGACGTCAGCCGGGTGGACATCCAGGACGAGGTGAAGGGGAAGGGCGGCGTCTTCAAGACCACCCACGGCCTGCAGAAGCAGTTCGGCGCCCACCGGGTGTTCAACACGCCCCTGGCGGAGGCCACCATCGTCGGGCGCGCCATCGGGCTGGCGGTGCGCGGCTTCAAGCCCGTGGTGGAGATCCAGTTCTTCGACTACATCTGGCCCGCCATGCAGCAGCTCCGCGACGAACTCGCCACCATCCGCTGGCGCTCCAACGGCGCCTTCAGTTGCCCCATGGTGGTTCGGGTGCCCATCGCGGGCTATCTGATGGGGGGTGCCACCTACCACAGCCAATGCGGCGAAAGCACCTTCACGCACATCCCGGGCCTGCGCGTGGTGTATCCCAGTACCGCCCTGGACGCCGCGGGCCTGCTCCGGACAGCGATCCGCTGCGAGGACCCGGTTCTGTTCCTGGAACCCAAGCACCTCTACCGGCAGACGCACAACAAGGGCAATGATCCGGGCCCCGATTTCATGATCCCCTTCGGGAAGGCCCGCATGATTCGGGAGGGCTCAACTCTCTCTGTCATCACCTATGGATGCACTGTGCATAGGGCTGTGCAGGCGGCCCGCGAAGCCGAGAAGGAAGGCATCTCCGTCGAGATCATCGACCTCCGCACGCTTAACCCCTACGACTGGGCGGCCATTGAACGGACGGTCAAGAAGACCCATCGGGTGATCGTGGCCCATGAGGACACACTGTGCTGGGGCTACGGCAGCGAGATCGCCGCCCGGATCGCCGACGAGCTGTTCTTCCACCTGGACGCACCCGTGCGCCGGGTGGCGGCCAAGGACACCTGGGTGGCCTACCACCCGTCCCTGGAAGACGAGATCCTGCCTCAGCCCAAGGACTTCCTGGATGCTTACCGAAAGCTCGCCCTGGTCTGATACTCCAGGTTTTTCCTCGCCGGGGCGATAGAGTGGGGAACCCTCCCGGAGGTCTCATGCGCATCCTGCCAATCGCCCTGCTGCTGTCCACCACCGCAGCCTTCGCCCAGCTGGGCGCCCCCGCGCCTGCCGCTTCAGACCTCCAGCGCACCTGGACCCTCGGCGCCCAAGCCTATGGCCCCAC
>CAIQPH010000099.1 GCA_903873655.1 uncultured Holophagaceae bacterium
CGCCTTCGCGCTGTGGTTCCTCAACTTCAGCACCTGGGAAGGCAAGCCCGGCATCTACCTGGAGGACCTCTTCGTGCGTCCGGCCTTCCGGGGCAAAGGCATCGGGAAGGCCCTGCTCCAGCACCTTGCCGCATTGGCCGTGCAGGAGGGCTGGACCCGGTTCGTCTGGCAAGTGCTGGACTGGAACACCCCGGCCATCGAGTTCTACGAAGCGCATGGCGCGATGGTCTTGCGTCCCTGGCTCACCTGCCGGGTGGAGGGGGAGGCGCTCAGGCGGCTTGCTGGGGGGCTGGATTGACCTGGGACCCGCTGCTCCGGCTCAAGGAGGCCCTGGGACCCGAGGCGGAACTGATGATCGTGGGCGGCGCGGTCCGGGATGAGCTCCTGGGGCGGCCTCACGCGGACTGGGACCTGGCGACGAGCCTGTTGCCGCCGACCGTGATGGCGCGGGCGCGGGCCGCGGGCCTGAAAGTGATCCCCACGGGCATCCAGCACGGCACGGTGACGGTCCTGCTGGAGGATCGTCCGGTGGAGGTGACCACGTTCCGCAGCGATGGTGACTATCTGGATGGCCGGCGGCCCGAATCCGTGCGTCTGGGAGTGAGTCTGGTGGAGGACCTGTCCCGGCGCGACTTCACCATCAACGCCATGGCCCTGCCCGTAGGCGGAGGCGACCTGGTGGATCCCTTCGGAGGCCAGGTGGATTTGGCGGCCCGGATGATCCGGGCCGTGGGCGATCCCCTTCAGCGGTTCGCGGAGGATGGCCTGCGCCCGCTGCGGGCGTGCCGCTTCGCCTCCCAAATTGGGTTCACGGTTGAACCCGCCACGCTCGCAGCGATCCCGCTGCGCCTTGAGGTGGCCCGCAAGGTCGCCGTGGAGCGGGTCTTCACGGAGTTGGACAAGCTGCTGCGGGGGAGCGAGCCCCACCGTGGTCTGGTCCTGTTGGTCGAAAGCGCCCTGCTGGACCTCTGGCTTCCGGAACTGCGGCCCATGCTCGGCTGTGGGCAGAATCGCCACCACCGCCACAATGTCTGGGTCCATACCCTGGAGGTGGTCCGCCAGGTGCCCGGGGAATCCGGACTGCGCTGGGCGGCGCTCCTGCATGATGCGGGCAAGCCCGGAACCCGCACCACCGGGCCCGATGGGGAAGTCCATTTCTACGGCCACGAGGCCCGCTCCAAGGAACTGGCCGAGGCCATCTTCGAACGCCTGAAAGCCAGCCAGGCCCTTCGGAAGGATGTCGCCGCCCTGATCCGCCACCACGGCACGCATCCCACTGCTGCCTGGGGTGATCCCGCCTGCCGGCGCTTCCTTGGGCGGCTTGTCGGAGACAACCTGCCCCTCGAACGCTGGGCCGCGTTCAGGCTGGCGGATCAGCAGGGCAAGGGGCTGGATCTGGAAAACCGGTTGGGTGAACACCAGGGCCTCATGACCCGCCTGGCGGCCCTGGCTGCCGCAGCTCCGGCCCTGGCGGTGCGTGAGCTGGCCCTGGATGGGGCGGCGCTCATGCGCCTGGCAGGTCGTCCCGGCGGTCCTTGGCTGGGTGAACTCCAGCGACAGCTCCTGGAAGCCGTGCTCGATGATCCCGGGCTCAATACCGCCGATGCGCTGACTGCGCTGGCCCTGGAGCAGCTCCGGAACACCAACTGACTTTACATCTTGGTGATGCTCCCTTCATCCCAGAAAGGCGAGGATGAAGAGCGGAATTCCGGACATGCCCACGAGCATGGAACCCCACCAGACCGCCCGATTCCGGGTCAGGGCGGCTAGGGCACCCAGGGCGATGGAGACCTGGAAGAGGGCGACGGCATTGGCAAAGTGGTGGTGCTGGTGGAGCAGGTGGTCTGACTCGGCGGACTTCGCGTCCCGTTCCTTCTCCTTTTCCTCGGCGGACTTCCTGATCTCCACCTGCTCCTGGGCGTAGCGGCTCACCTGCTCGTGTAGTTTCTCGGGAACGGGCTTCCCCGCCGCTTCCCAGCTGGCCGCGGTGGCCTCCTGTACGGCGGCCTTCAGGCCCTTGGCCTGGTAGTAGGACCACTGGTCTGAAGCCTGGGCCTGGAGCCGGGTGGATTCGGTCTTCAGAAGGAGCGCCTCGTTCACCGTGGCACCGGCCTTCAAGGCGGCGATGGCGGCGAAGGCGGCGAGGACCGCCGTCGTGAGGGCGATCTGCCTAAGGAAGCCGCCACCGTCCCTTTCCATCTCCTCCTGGATGGCCTCGTGGAGTTTTTCGGTTTCGATCTCCGGGCCTTCGGGCATGGGTCACTCCGATAAAGCCACTGTTCAAAAGGTGAAGGCAATGACCAGGTTCCACTGTACGCACCCCAGGGCACTCAGGGGAGAAGGAAGCCGAGGTCCATCCAATCGTCCAAAAAATGCCGCAAAGAAGGCAGGGAGTGCAAAGGCGCGCCGACCTGTTGGTGGTGTGGTCAGTGCTCCATGAGAAAAAATATCTAGCCACCGATGAACACCGATAAATAACTGCGAACTGAATTCCGGCTTCACGGACGTGAACCACCTCGCAGGGCATGCCGAAGCTGGTTTCCGGCTGAAGGAGTGGCTCACACCATCCTGCATCTGCACTTCCATTCTTCAGCAGCTTTTCATCGGTGTTCATCGGTGTTCATAGGTGGTAAAAAATGCTTTTGTTCTTGTCTTTGCCTTCTCTGCGGTGAAGTCCTGAATGCAACAAAAACGCCCGGCAGGTGCCGGGCGTTCTCGCGAATGGTGCGGGTGATCAGCCCCCGCCAGTGCCCACGATAGCCGGGCGGTAGGTGAGGCTGGCCTTGATGAAATCGCGGTTCATGCGGGCGATGTTCTCCAGCTTGATGCCCTTGGGGCAGGCGATTTCGCACTCGCCGTGATTGGTGCAGGTGCCGAACGCTTCCGCGTCCATCTGGGCGACCATGTCCCGCACGCGGGAGTAGCGTTCAGGCTGGCCCTGGGGCAGCAGGCCCAGGTGGCTGATCTTGGCGGACAGGAACAGCATGGCGCTAGCGTTGGGGCAGGCGGCCACGCAGGCGCCGCACCCGATGCAGGCGGCGGCATCCATAGCCATTTCGGCGTTTTCCTTGGGGACTGGCAGCGCGTTGGCATCCTGGGGTGAACCGGTGGGCACGCTGACGAAACCGCCTGCCGCGATGATGCGGTCCAGGGCGCTGCGGTCGACCATCAGGTCCCTGATCACGGGGAAGGCCTCGGCCCGCCAGGGCTCGATGGTGATGCTGTCGCCGTCCTTGAAGCTGCGCATGTGCAGCTGGCAGGTGGTGGTGCGCTCCTTAGGGCCGTGGGGACGGCCGTTGATGACCATGCTGCAGGTGCCGCAGATGCCTTCCCGGCAATCGTGGTCGAAAGTGATGGGGTCCTCGCCCTTGCTGATGAGGCCCTCGTTCACGACATCCAGCATTTCCAGGAAGGACATGTCGGGGCTGACCTGCTCGGCCTTGTACTCGACGAACTTGCCGTCGCACTTGGCATTCTTCTGCCGCCATACATGGAGGGTGAGATTGATGTGCTTGGACATGGCTCAGATCCTCACTTGTAGTTGCGGGTGGCGAGATGGAGGCTCTCGAAGGAGAGCTGTTCGGTGTGGCGGACCGGTGCGTTGCCGTCGCCCTTGAATTCCCAGGCGGCGACGTGACAGAAGTTCTCGTCGTCGCGGAGCGCTTCGCCTTCCTCCGTCTGCCACTCCTCCCGGAAATGGGCGCCGCAGGATTCGCGGCGGTTGAGGGCATCCAGCACCAGCAGCTCGCCCAGCTCGAGGAAGTCGGCCACGCGACCAGCCATTTCCAGGGACTGATTCACCTCTTCGCCAGTGCCGGGGATGCACAGGTTCTTCCAGAACTCCTCGCGGATTTGGGGGATGAGTTCCAGGGCCTTCTTCAGGCCGGCCTCGTTGCGGCCCATGCCCGAGTATTCCCACATGACCTTGCCCAGCTCGCGGTAGAAGTGGGTGGGTGTCTGCTTGCCGTTGATGGCAAAGAGGCGCTTGACCCGATCAGTGACCGTCTGCTGCGCGGCCGTGACGGCCGGGTCATCCACCTTGATGCGGGTGCCGGGCTTGATGCCGGCGAGGTAGCCGCCGATGGTGTAGGGGATCACGAAGTAGCCGTCAGCCAGGCCCTGCATGAGGGCGGAGGCCCCCAGGCGATTGGCGCCGTGGTCGGAGAAGTTGGCCTCGCCGAGGACGAAGAGGCCGGGGATGGTGCTCATGAGGTTGTAGTCCACCCACAGCCCGCCCATGGCGTAGTGCGAGGCGGGGTAGATGCGCATGGGCACCTTGTAAGGGTTCTCATCGGTGATGCGCTCATACATCTCGAAGAGGTTCCCGTAGCGCTCCTCGATCTTGGGCTGGCCCAGACGCTTGATGGAGGCGTCGAAATCCAGGTAGACGCCGCGGCCAGTGCCACCCACGCCTCGGCCCTCATCGCAGACCTGCTTGGCGGCGCGACTGGAAATATCCCGGGGAGCGAGGTTACCGAAGGAGGGGTACTTGCGCTCCAGGTAGTAGTCGCGGTCCTCTTCGGGGATCTGGTCGGCGGGCTTGCCGCAGTCCTCTTTGCGCTTCGGCACCCAGATGCGGCCGTCGTTGCGCAGGGATTCGGACATCAGCGTGAGCTTGCTCTGATGATCCCCGGTGACCGGGATGCAGGTGGGGTGGATCTGCGTATAGCAGGGATTTGCGAAGGCGGCGCCCTGCTTGTAGGCGCGCCAGATGGCGCTGCTATTGCAGCCCTTGGCGTTGGTGGACAGATAGAAGACGTTACCGTAGCCGCCGGTGGCGAGGCAGACCGCGTCGGCCACATGGGATTCGATCTTCCCGGAGACCATGTCCCGGGTGACGATGCCCTTGGCCACGCCATCCACCACGATCACTTCGAGCATCTCGCGGCGGGGGAACATCTGCACGGCGCCAAGGCCGATCTGGCGCTCCAGGGCCTGGTAGGCACCCAGCAGCAGCTGCTGCCCCGTCTGCCCACGGGCGTAGAAAGTGCGGCTGACCTGGGCGCCACCAAAGGAACGGTTGTCCAGCAGTCCGCCGTATTCCCGGGCGAAGGGCACGCCCTGGGCCACGCACTGGTCGATGATGTTGTTGCTGACCTCGGCCAGCCGATGCACGTTGGCTTCGCGGGCCCGGAAGTCACCACCCTTGATCGTGTCGTAGAAGAGGCGGCGGACGCTGTCACCGTCATTGCGATAGTTCTTCGCGGCATTGATGCCGCCCTGGGCCGCGATGGAGTGGGCGCGGCGGGGGCTGTCCTGATAGCAGTAGCACTCGACCTCGTAGCCGAGTTCCGCCAGGGAAGCGGCCGCAGCGCCGCCAGCCAGGCCGGAGCCCACGACGATCACCTTGTACTTGCGCTTGTTGGCAGGGTTCACGAGCTTGAGATCAAAGCGGTGCTTGTCCCACTTCTTCTCGATCGGGCCGTCTGGGATATGGGCATTGAGTTCCATGGATGGCTCTCCTTCGGATCAGTGGATGAAGCCGGTGAGGACGGCGATGGGGAAGGTGATGTTCACACCCACCACGAGGACAGTGAGGCCGGTGGCGAAGTTGCGCCGCAGGCTGTCGTAGCGGGGATGGGACAAGCCCAGGGTCTGGGTGAAGCTCCAGACGCCATGCCACATGTGCAGCCCGAGGCAGAGTTGCGCCACGATGTAGAACCCGGCAGCGGCGGGCACCTTGAAGCCATTCACGAAGTTCGCGTAGGGATTGGCGTGGTCGAAGTTGGGATGGACGGTGCCGGTCGTCAGGTGGAGCAGGTGAAAGATGATGAACGCCGCGAGGATGACGCCCGTCCACCGCATGGTCCGTGAGGACCAGGTAGAGGCGACGCTCTGCTGGGCGCGGTAGCCTTCCGGGCGGGCGGCCAGGTTGTCCAGGGTGAGGCTCGTGGCGGACCAGATGTGGAAGCCGACGGCCACGATCAGGACGGTCCGGAAGATCCAGATCCCATCGCCGTGGAGCATGCTGTGCAGGAACTTGGCGTATTCGTTGAAGGCCGTCGCCCCCATGTAGGCTTGCGTATTGCCCAGCATGTGCACGGTGACGAACCCGAACAGGATGATCCCGGAGGCGGCCATGATGACCTTCCGGCCGATCGATGACGCCATGAAGCCGTGGCCGCGTGCTTCCGCGCCCGCGATGCTCTTTTCAGCGACGGACATAGTGTGGACTCCTCGAAGAAAACGGAATAAGGGATTAGGGATCCCGGAAGGGCATGGGATCGACGATGAGCTCCGGGTTCTTGTATGTTGTGATTATCTTGCATAGATCGGAAAATCCAAGCCCCTAGGTGCGGACCTAAGTCACAGTGCGCACCGCGCCGCTCCAGCAGGGTGAAAAGTGCCGCCGATCGGGCTCATTGGCCTTGCCGTGCCTGGCCTATCCACGATAGAGTCAGGCACGGTCCGAACAGGGCCTGTGGGCGGTCTGCCCCCGGGTGTTCGCTTGAATTGTTTTTACTTAGGCCAAACTGCCTGACGCATCATCTGCCATTCCACTCCCCGAGTCCCCCTTCCCTGAAACCACCTGGAGGAAAGCCATGGAGACGATGAAACGATTGTTTGGCGCACTCGCGTCAACTCGAATGTCCAAGCTGGGTATGACTGCCGTCCTTGCCCTTCTGCTTGCCCCCCCAGCCCTCGCAGGTGAGGCCGAGCTCAAGATCCCCGCCCTCGGGGGCAGCTTTCTGGGGATGACCGGCCACAACCTGCTGCTGATCGGCCTCTTCATCTGCCTGCTTGGTATGGGTTTCGGGCTCGTGCAGTACTCCCAGATCCGGAAGCTCCCGGTCCACAAGTCCATGCTGGAAATCTCCGAGCTGATCTACGAGACCTGCAAGACGTATCTGGTCACGCAGATCAAGTTCATCTCGGTCTTGTGGGCCTTCATCGCCGTCATCATGGTCGCCTACTTCAAATACCTGTCGCACAACCCGATGGGCTGGGGCCAGGTGATCGTGGTCCTACTCTTCTCGATCATCGGCATCCTCGGCTCCGTGGCCGTGGCCTGGTTCGGCATCCGCATCAACACCTTTGCCAACTCCCGCACGGCCTTCGCCAGCCTGGGCGGCAAACCCTACCCGACCATGGAGATCCCCCTCAAGTCGGGCATGTCCATCGGCATGCTGCTCATCTCCGTCGAGCTGTTCCTCATGCTCGCCATCCTGCTCTTCGTACCCGGTGACAGCGCCGGCCCCTGCTTCATCGGCTTCGCCATCGGCGAG
>CAIQPH010000100.1 GCA_903873655.1 uncultured Holophagaceae bacterium
CTGAAGTTGAGGAACCACAGCGCGAAGGCGGCGGGGTTGCCATCCCACTCGGCCATGGTGACCTTCACCAGCGGGTGTGCTGAAAAGGCATACCGATGCAGGTCGGCCTCGGTGGCCACGGCGGCCTCCGGTTCTCGTTCGTACTCCGCCAGTTCGCGGATGTACTGCAGGATGAGCGGGGCATCGGCAGGGGCGGCGGGACGCAGAGTCAACATGCTCTATCCTATCCCGATGGACCAAGCCACCGCCCTGCGCCTGTATGAGGCCATGCTGCTCACGCGCCTCACCGAGGAGCGGCTGGTGAAGCTCTTCCGCCAGGGCAAGACCCTCGGGAGCATCTACCGCAGCCTGGGCCAGGAGGCCACGGCCTGCGCCACGGCCCTGGCCCTGGGGCCCGACGACATGATCGCGCCGCTGATCCGCAACCTGGGCTCCATGCTGGTCCGCGGGGTGACGCCCAGGGAAGTCTTCCTCCAATACCTGGGCCGGGCCCCGGGACCCACCGGTGGGCGGGAACACAACAACCACTTCGGGTCCGTGGCACGGGGGATCATCGCGCCCACCTCCATGCTGGGGGCCCTCATTCCGGTGATGGCAGGCGTGGCGCTGTCCTTCCGGCAGAGGGGCGAGCGGCGGGTAGCCATGACCTGGATCGGCGATGGCGGCAGTTCCACCGGGGCCTTCTACGAGGGGCTCAACTTCGCGGTCGTGCAGAAGCTCCCGCTCATCGTCGTGGGCGAAGCCAACGGCTACGCCTTCTCGACCCCGCCCGACCGCCAGATGGCGGGCCGGATGACCCAGCGTTCGCAGGGGGCCTTCACCTTGAGCGTAGATGGCAACGACGCCGCCGCAGTCTACGAGGCCGCGGCCCAGGCCCGGCAGCGCTGCCTCGAGGGCAAGGGCCCGGTCTTCCTCGTCTGCGAGACCTTCCGCATGTCGGGCCACGCCGAGCACGATGACCAGCGCTATGTGGATCCTGTTCTCCTCGAATTGTGGGCCACCAGGGACCCCCTGCCCCGCTTCGAGGCCTGGATGGGACTCCGGGGCTGGACACTCGATCCCACCCTCGCCCCACGCCTGGAAGCCAAGCTCCTGGCCACGGCCGAGGCGGCCCTGGAAGCGCCCTGGCCGGAGCCTGGGACCCTTACTCAGGGACTTTTCTCCGCCTGATCTGGCGAATCAAGTCAACTTGACGACTCATTGATCAACAATGAGTCGTCGATCACGGCTGCTCCAAGCTAGACTATCGAAATGCTGGGGGATACCGTGCTCGTTCTCGTTCTGAATGCTGGCTCGTCGAGCCTGAAGTTCAACCTCTTCGACATGGGGAAGGAGATCTCCATCGCCGAAGGCATGGCTGAGCGCATTGGCCTGGCCGAGGCCAATCTGGCCTGCACCATTGAAGGTGACAAGCGCAAAGAAGTGATGCACCTGCCCTCCCACCGGGAGGCGTTGGAGGCCATCCTCGAGCGGCTTCGGGTCACGGTCCTGCATGACACACCCATCCATGCCGTGGGCCACCGCGTGGTGCACGGCGGGCCGAAATATGGGGACTCCGTCCTGGTGACCGAAGAGGTGGTCCACGACATCGAGACCTTCGCGATGTACGCCCCCCTGCACAACCCCGCCAACGCCCTGGGCATCCGGACCGCCATGGAAGCCTTCCCGGACGTGCCCCACGTGGCGGTCTTCGACACCGCCTTCCACCACAACATCCCGGATCACGCTCGCATCTACGGCATCCCCTACGAGCTGAGCCAGAAGTACGGCATCCGCCGCTACGGCTTTCACGGCACCAGCCACGCCTTCGTGGCGGCCCGCACCGCCATCCTGCTCTGTCGGCCTCTCCGGGCCCTCAAGATCGTCACCTGCCACATCGGCAACGGCACGAGCATCTGCGCCGTCCACAACGGCAGGAGCATGGACACCAGCATGGGCATGACGCCGCTCCAGGGCGTCATCATGGGCACCCGCTGCGGCACCATCGACCCCAGCGTGGTGGAGATGCTCATGGAGTACGAGCACCTCGACTACAACGGCATTACTGACCTGCTCAACAAGAAGTCGGGCCTCCTGGGCATCTCCGGTGTCTCCTCCGACTTCCGCGAGATCGAGCGCGCGGCGGAACAGGGCAATGACCGCGCCCGCCTGGCCCGCGATCTCCTGACCTACAACGTGCGCCAGTACATCGGCGCCTATGCCACCGTCCTGGACGGTGTGGATGCCATCACCTTCACCGCCGGCATCGGCACCCACAGCACGTACGTCCGCGCCAAGGTCTGCAGCAAGCTCAGCTTCCTGGGCGTGAAGTTGGACCAGGAGGCCAACGAGCACGGCACCGGGGAACGGATCATCAGCAC
>CAIQPH010000101.1 GCA_903873655.1 uncultured Holophagaceae bacterium
CGAGCTTCTGCGCGCCGTACGCGAGCAGGGCTCCGAAACCCCCCCCCCCCTCCAGATCCAGGCCATCCCGATGGTCCTGGAGGGCCGCGACCTCATGGGTCGGGCCCAGACCGGCACCGGCAAGACCGCCGGGTTCACCCTGCCCATGCTGCAGCTGCTTGCCCCCCACGCCAGCACCTCGGCCTCTCCCGCCCGACACCCGATCCGCGCCCTCATCCTCACGCCCACCCGGGAGCTGGCGATGCAGGTGGAGGAGAGCGTCCGCACTTACGGTAAGTACATCCCCCTGCGCTCCACCACCATCTTCGGCGGCGTGAACATCAACCCCCAGACCAAGGCCCTCCGCGCCGGCGTCGAGATCCTCGTCGCCACCCCGGGCCGCCTGCTGGACCACCAGGGCCAGGGCAACCTGAACTTCAGCCAGCTGGAGATCCTGGTGCTGGACGAGGCCGACCGCATGCTGGACATGGGCTTCATCCGCGACATCCAGAAAATCCTCGCCCTGCTGCCTGCCAAGCGGCAGACCCTCCTCTTCTCGGCTACTTTCACGGACGAGATCAAGCAGCTGGCCTCGAAGTTCCTGAGGACCCCCGCTACGGTCCAGATCACGCCCCAGAACACCGCCGCCGAACTGGTCCGCCAGGTCGTCCATCCTGTGGACCGCGAGCGCAAGCGGGCCCTGCTGGCCCACATCATCCAGTCCCGGAAGCTCCAGCAGGTGTTGGTGTTCACCCGCACCAAGCACGGTGCCAACCGGCTCTCGGAGCAGCTTGACAAGGACGGCATCAGTTCGATGGCCATCCACGGCAACAAGAGTCAGCCCCAGCGCATCAAGGCCCTGGAGGATTTCAAGAAGGGCGCCGTCCGCGTCCTGGTGGCCACGGATATTGCCGCCCGTGGGCTGGACATCGACCAGCTGCCGCACGTGGTGAACTATGAACTGCCCCACGTGGCTGAGGACTACATCCACCGGATCGGCCGGACCGGCCGCGCGGGTACCGAGGGCGAGGCCCTCTCCCTGGTCTGCGTCGACGAACAGTCCCTCCTGCGGGACATCGAGAAGCTGCTGCGCAGGGATCTGCCCAAGGACGTGGTCCATGGTTATGCCCCGGATCCCAGCATCCCCGCCGAGCCTATCCAGACAGGACGGCAAGGAAGCGGCGGCCGGAGCCGCGGTCCAGCCCGCCCCCCCAGGGCCGGTGCGAGCCCGATCCTCCGCGGAGAACGAGGCCGGCACCCCTCCCGGCCCGGCGCGCGGGGCAAATAAGCCTGCCGCTTATACCCATTGACACGAGGCCCGATCGGTCACAGGATTCTTGCTTATGCAAGAACCCATGCCCGACATCCTCACTCGTGCCGGCCTCGGCACCCTGGCCACCGCCGTGCGGAGGCGCCTGAAACTCGTGGTGGCCTCCAGGCTCGCCCCCTACGACCTCACCCTCCAGCAATTCTGGGTCATTCTTGTGCTGCTGGAGAAGGGCTCCTGCTCGCTGCATCCCCTGGCCCATCTGGTGTGGATGGACGATCCCACGGCCAGCCGGGTGGTCAAGGCGATGGTGGAACGCGGCCTGCTTGAAACTCGGCCGGATCCCAAGCATGGCCGACGGATTCTCATCAGCCTTACGCCCGCCACGCTACCACTGGCGAACGAACTGCAGGGCATCGCCGCCCAGATTAAGTCGGGTCTGGTCGCAGGGCTCCAGCCAGATCAGCAGGCGATCCTCCGCCAGGGACTGCTCGCCATGTTCGCGAACCTGGGTGACATGCTCGCCGGGAACTTTTCTGTCGGCCTCGACCCCGAATCCACCGTTGCGTCCTGACTTTGTCCCGGCCCTGATCCGCCCTACGACTGCTTGGAATCATCATGGACAACCCCACATCCATCCTCACTGATCAGGCCCCTGCTCGCCCGGCCTACCTTCGGGGTTGGCGGCCCTGGGTGATCGGCGGTGCGCTGCTATTAGGACTGTTCTTCATCGTCCGCGATGGGAAGAAGGGCCCGGCTGCCAACCCCACCGGGCGGCCCGTTCCCGTCACCGTGGCCCAGGTCCGGAAAGGCGACATGGCCGTGCGCCTTTCTGGGCTGGGTACCGTCACTTCTCTGAGCAACGTCATGGTCAAGAGCCGGGTGGATGGCCAGTTGGTGCGGGTGGACTTCACTGAAGGCCAGCTGGTGCGGGAAGGCCAGCTCCTCGCGGAAATCGATCCCCGCCCCTTCCAGGTCCAGCTCATGCAGGCGGAGGGTCAATTCGCCAAGGACAATGCCGCTCGTCAGAATGCGGCTGCAGACTTGAGCCGGTTCCAGTCCCTGGTGAAGCAGGGCATCATCTCCAGCCAGCAGGTGGACGCCCAGGTATCTGCGGTCACCCAGTTCGAGGCAGCCCTCAAGGCTGACCAGGCCGCCGTCGAGAGCGCGAAGCTGAATCTGGTCTACAGCCGCATCACGGCGCCCATCTCGGGCCGGGTAGGGTTGCGGCTGGTGGACATGGGCAACATCGTCCATGCCACCGACGCCACTGGCCTCGTCACCATCGCACCAATCCAGCCGATCAATGTGGTGTTCTCGATTCCTGCGGACAGCATCCAGACAGTCCTGGCCCAGAACACCAAGACCGGCCAGCTCGGGGTGGAAGCCTGGGACCGCGATATGCGGACCCGCCTGGGGGTAGGCTCCCTGGCCGCCATCGACAACCAGGTGGACCCCACCACCGGAACCGTGAAGCTGAAGGCCCTGTTCTCCAACGAGGACCGCCGCCTTTTCCCCAACCAGTTCGTGAATGCACAGCTGCTGGTGGACACCCTGCGCGGAGTCGTGATCGTTCCGACGGCCGCCGTCCAGCGTGGTCCCCAAGGCTCCTTCATCTACGTCGTGAAGTCTGACAGCACCGTAGAACTTCGAAATGTCGAGGTGCTGGGCACTGATGGCGACGACACCGCCCTGAGCAAGGGCCTTACCGGCGGCGAGACCGTCGTCACCGATGGCATAGAGAAGCTGCGTCCAGGAAGCAAGGTCGCCCTGCCCAAGGCCGCTGGTGCAAAGGGCTGAGCCCGTGAACCCTTCCAGACCCTTCATCCTCCGGCCCGTCGCCACTTCGCTGTTGATGGCGGGACTGCTGCTGGTCGGCCTGCTGGCTTTCCGCCTGCTACCGGTCTCGGCGCTGCCCCAGGTGGACTACCCCACCATCCAGGTGCTGACCTTCTACCCCGGCGCCAGCCCGGATGTGGTGGCCACGGCCATCACCGCCCCCCTGGAACGCCAGTTCGGCCAGCTCCCAGGCCTGAACCAGATGACCTCCAGCAGTTCCGACGGCAGCTCGGTCATCACGCTGCAGTTCGTGCTGGACCTGAACATCGACGTTGCCGAACAGCAGGTCCAGGCCGCGGTCAACGCCGCCGGCACCTACCTCCCTTCCGACCTGCCCAACCCGCCCATCTACAGCAAGACCAACCCG
>CAIQPH010000102.1 GCA_903873655.1 uncultured Holophagaceae bacterium
CCGTGGCCCACGCCACCTACGAGAACCATGCGGGTCACGCCGAGGCGGTGCAGATCCGCTTCGACCCCACGAAGACCACCTTTGAGGCCCTGCTGCGCTTCTTCTTCCGCATCCACGACCCCACCACGCTGAACCGCCAGGGCAACGACATGGGCACGTCCTACCGCAGCGCGATCTTCTACCATACCGAGGCCCAGCGGCAGACCGCCGAGCGGGTGAAGGCGGAGGTGGATGCCAGCGGCAAGTGGAAGCGCCCCATCGTCACTGAGATCACCGCGGCCGGGCCCTGGTGGAAGGCCGAGGAGGATCACCAGGACTACCTCGTCAAGCACCCCGGCGGGTACACATGCCACTACATCCGCGACTAATCAAACCCTGAAGGTATCGGGGCGCCAGTCCTTGATTTGTTTCTTGATGGCTTCGCCGCCGAGTTTCTGGTCCAGGGCTTCGCGGACGCGCTCGGCCAGTTCACCGTCGGAGGCGAACCGCAGGCCCACGAACTGGGCCGGTGACAGGTCCTGGAGGCGCCCCTGCAGATCCGCGGGAAGCAGCCGCTGCATCCTAAGGGTCTCCTCCAGGCGGATCAGCCGATCCTGCACCCGCATCGAGTAGAGGCGGACCTTGAGCACCAGGAGGGCACTGGCGATGGCGAGCACCAAGGCGAGGGTCTGCTGGAGGCTCGGGTGCCGGGCCAGGTAATAGGCCGTCGCGAGAATGCCCAGCAGCGAGAAGGGCATGAGGAAGAAGTGGTAGGAGGGATCGAAGCGACGATGGTTTGCGTAGGTCTGTTGTTCGGACATGGAACCTCCTAGGGTTGGGGCTCCAGCTTACTCGAAGTCCCCGCGTCGCTGTTGCTTGGTTTGGGAGGCCCGCTTCTTGGACTCCAACCGCCGTTCTTTCGAACCCTTGGTGGGCCTAGTAGCCTTGCGCGGGATGGGCCGCACCAGGGCGGCGCGGATAGCGTCACAGGCCTTCTCCCTGGCATCGTCGAGGTTCTTGAGTTGGTCGCGGGTGCGGTCGCTGATGACGATCCAGAGGCCCTCCGCATCGAGCCGATTCCGTTGGGCGATCCGGAGCCGGGCCAGCGCATCCTCCGGCAGGCCCTCGATGGCCGCCAGATCGATCCGCAGCTCGACTTTGGAGGAGACCTTGTTGACGTTCTGGCCACCCGCGCCGCCCGCGCGCACGGCCTTGAAGCGGATGGCCTCGCCCGGAACGCGGACGGCGGCGGTGACTTGGATGGGCTCTGCCATGAGAGCTCTTAGCATAACCCTCGCGCGGCGACGTGGGGCTATGTTAGGAGCTCTGTGATCCTAGCGCATCGCCTCCATGGGGCTGAGGCGCATGGCGCGGAAGGCGGGGTAGAGGCCGAAGACCAGGGCTAGGGCGAGGGCCACGATCCAGGCGGTAACCAGGCCGACCGGGTTCACCACCAGGCCGAAAGGGAAGCTGGCCGACAGGGCCTGGCAGAGCAGGGCGCCAGACACGGTGCCCAGCAGGGCGCCGGTGGCCGCCAGCACCAGGGCCTCCAGCAGGAACTGGATGAAGATCTCGTGATCGGAGGCGCCCAAGGCCTTGCGGAGCCCGATCTCGAAGCGGCGGTCGCTGAAGCTGATGAGCATGACCGACAGCACGCCCACGCCGCCCACCAGCAGCACCGTGCTGGCCAGGCTCAACAGCACGATCCTCCAGCCCCGCATCTGTTCCAGGAAGTTTCGGTAGCCCTTGGCAGCCTCGGCCTCCAGGTCCACCACTTCAACGTCCTCGATGCCGTGGTGAGCCTGTCGCACCCGGCCGAGCAGCATGGCGGAGACTTCACCCATGTCCTCCGGGCGGCGCAGCTTCACGGTGATCTGGGCCAGCTTATGGGCCGGATCCATGCGGTCCATGTAGGTCGGCAGGGGGATGAGGATGCCATTGGCGTCGTAGTAGTTTTCCTCACTGAAGATCATGCCCGGGGCCTGGACGCCCACGAGGCGGAAGGGGATGCCCTCCACCACCAGGTCCCGGCCCACGGGGTCGGCGCCGCCGAACAGCTTGTTGGCGAGCGTGGCCCCCACCACGGCCACCGTGGACCGGCGCCGCTGGTCGTCCTCGGTGAGGCCGCGACCAAGGGCGATGGGCCGGTTCATCCACTGGGCGTAGTCGGGAGAGACCCCGATCACAAAGATCCGCTCGGTGTCACCCGGCACCCGAACGGTCACGGATTTCTGGGCCCGGGGCAGGAAGGCCAGCACCTTGGGGCTGACCCCCGCGACCCGGCCGACATCCTCGTAGCGCAGGCCCGGGCTCATGTCGAAGCGCTTGCGCTCAGCACCGGTCTCCGCGACTTTCTGGGCGATGCGGACGGTGCCGTCCCAGCTCATGCCGGCGAAGCCCGTGCTGATCTTGTCCATGATTCCGTCCAGCACGGAGGTCATGACCACCAGGGCGAAGACGCCGAGCATCAGCAGGGTGAGGGTGAGCAGGCTGCGGACCTTGTGGGCCCACAATTCCACCAGGCCGGTGCGGATGACCTCCCAGAACATGCCCAGGCTGAACCCGCGGGCGGACTCTGCCGGGGCTGGGGCCTCGCCGTTCAGCAGGGAAGGGCCGGGAGAGCAGAGGATGACGGCCCCGTCACTCATAGCGCAGGGCTTCCATTGGAGACAGCCGCGACGCTTTCCACGCCGGCACCAGCGCGAACAAGAACCCGAAGACTGCGGCCAAGCCGTAGGCCCAGACAAAGCTGGCGGGCGTCATGTAGAGCGGGATGCCGATGCTCTTGGTGATGATCCAGGAGAAGCCGACCCCCAGGATCAGGCCAGCCAAGCCGCCCAGGGCCGTCAGCAGCAGGGCCTCGGTCATGAAGCTCTTGAAGATCTCCCGGCCTGAGGCGCCGATGGCCATCTTCACGCCGACCTCACGGACGCGCTCCCTGAGGCTGGCCATCTGGATGTTCACGTTCACGATGCCGCCGCCGACCAGCGCCAGCACACCCGAGAGGAGGAAGATGAGGTTGTAGACATCGCCCTGGCTCTGCATGCGCCGGACTCGGGCCGCCACATCGTCCAGCCGAAAATCGTCCTGGAGGCGGTGATTGGCGGTCACCAGATTCTTGAGCTGCCGCGCGAATCCACTCATCACACTCATATCGGGGATGCGGAAGGTGACCCGGTCCAGCCGCCGGTAGGCATCGCCGTTCATGCGGCGCTGCACCAGATTCGCGGGCACGGCGATGATGCGGTTGCGCCACCAGAACTGGTTGCCCTGATCCTCGCGCCATCGGAACACCCGCTCCTCGAAGGTGCCGATGATCGTGACCGGAATGTCCCCGATCTTGAGAGACGCTCCAAGCACCTCGCCTGTGGGGAAGAAGGTGTGGATCGCCTCGGTGCCCAGGATGGCCACAGGAGCTCCGGCCTCCATCTCCGCAGTGGAGAAATTCCGGCCCTGACCGATGCCGTAGCCGTTGGTGGGAATGTAGTCACCGCCGATGCCACTCACCGACCGGTCTTGGTCTGCATAGGGGGACACGATCCGGGCCCTGGCACCCTTCTGGCGGCTCACGCCCTGGATGGCATTGGACTGCAGGGCCTCGCCGCCGATCGCATCGGCGTCCCGGAGGCCCAGGTTCGCCTGCTGGAGCGCCGTGGGCTGCCCTTCACGCATGGCCGCCCGGGGCATGACGTTCAGCTTATCCAGGCCGCCCATCTTCACGAACATCTGCTCGGCGCGCCGGCGCTGGCTGTCGGAGATGGAGAACCCGCCCAGCACGGAGGCCACGCCCAGCAGCACCCCGATGGCCTGGAGGAGGGAGCGGCCGAAGTTCTCCCGGATCTCCACCCAGGCCCCGTGCAGCCGTTCGCGGAAAGCGCCGGAGGTGGTCATCGACCCACTCGGACCTGATGCTCAGCCGGATGGGTGCCCGGCTCGAATTCCCCGGCAATCAGTCCATCATGTAGTTCCACCTTTCGTTGGGCCAGCGCGGCGATGGAGGGGTCGTGGGTGACGAGGAGCAGGGTGTTCCCCTGGCGATGCAGTTCGCGGAAGAGATCGAGCACTTCCGCGCCAGTCTTGGAATCCAGGGCCCCCGTGGGCTCGTCCGCCAGGAGGAGGGCGGGTCCGTTGGCCAGAGCCCGGGCCACGGCCACGCGCTGCTTCTGGCCACCCGAGAGCGTGGCCGGCAACTTGTCCGCCTTGTCGGCGATGCCGACCTTTTCGAGCAGGGCGAGGGCCCGCTCCCGCCGCTCCTTGCGGCCCACGCCTGCGTAGAGCATGGGCAGTTCGACATTGCGGATGATGGTCGCCTTGGGCAGCAGGTTGTAGCTCTGGAAGACGAAGCCGACCTTCTCGTTGCGGATGCGGGCCAACTCACCACCGGAAAGCCCCTGCACCTGGCGGCCGTCCAAAGTGTAGGTGCCGGCCGTCGGCAGATCCAGGCAGCCGAGGATGGCCATGAGCGTGGACTTGCCGGAACCGGAGGGGCCGATGAGGGCCACGAACTCGCCCTTCGCCACCGTGAGGTCGATGCCGCGCAGGGCATGCACCGCCGCCCCGTTGGCACCGTACACTTTGGTGAGGGCCTGGGTTTCGATGATGGGATTCATGGCTCGCTCCAATTGCTGGTCCTTTGGCCCAGGGCCTCAGGCTTCAGGCCCCAGGCTTCCGGGGCGTGCTCGATGATGCCGGTTTCCCTGAAGCCTGAAGCCTGGGGCCCCGATCAATTGTTCTCATCGTCCTTCTCGACCTTCTTCTTGCTGGGGTCCTCCAGGCTCACCTGGTCGCTGGCCTTGAGGCCCGAGAGGATCTCTACCCGCTCCAGGGTGGCGATGCCGGCCTTGACGGGCACGACCTCGAAATACTCCTGCCAGTGGTCCGCCAGCCAGATGAACTTGCCCCGGCCCGTGAGGCCATCCTTGGCCTTGGCGATGTCCTTGGGGGTGAGGCTCTCCTTCATCCGGTAGACGACCGTCTGGCCATCCCGGCGCTGCAGGGCCTCCAGAGGCACGCTTACGGCCTTGTCCCGCTTCTCGCCCAGGATCTCCACATTGGCGCTCATGCCGGTCATGAAGGCGTCCGTGAGCTCGTCCAGGGCCACCTCCACCCGGAAGACCTTGATCTTCTCCACCAGGTCGGCGGCGGGCGCCACGAAGCGTACCTTGCCGGTGAAGGAGCGCTGGGGAAAGGCGTCCAGGGTGATGCGCACGGGCTGGCCCACCTTGACCTTGGCAATGTCCACCTCGTTGAGGTTCACCTTCACGATGAGCGAAGCCAGATCGGCCACGGTGAAGACCACGGTGCCGGCATTGAAGGAGCTGACGCCGGAGGTGATGGTGTCGCCCAACTCGACGCCCTTCTTGATCACCACGCCGTTCATGGGAGCGGTGACGCGGGCCAGCTGGGTGGAGGCATTCCCGCTGATGGGGATGCCCCGATCCTCCACGATCTGGTAGCGGGTCTGGGCGCTCTTGTAGACCTCCTCAGCTAGGTCCTTGGTGGTCCGGCCCAGGCGGAAGGCCTGCTCGGAGATGAGTCCTTCCTTGAATAGGGTCGTCTGCTGGGCGAAATCCCGCTCCGCATTCTGGAAACTCACCCGGGCCTGGGAGACGCTGCCCTGCACATCGGAGAGGGTCTGGGCCTGGTTCACGTCGGGCTCGACTTCGGCCAGCACTTCGCCCGAACGCACGCTGGCGCCCTCGCGAACTTTCAGGCCCACGATCCGGCCCGAAACCGTGGACTTCACATCCACCTTGATGAGGGGGTCCACCACCCCCACCTCGCGCACGCTCACCTGCAGGTCCTCGGCCTGCACTTTGCCCACGCGGAAGGGCGTATTCGCCTCGGGCTTCTTGGCTTTGCCGTCACTGCCCCTCAAGGTGAACACCAACCCTGCCGCCAGGGCCACCCCGGCCACAGACACGATGACCCAGCGTTTCTTCATGGGACCCCCAGATGGGAAAGACGCCCGACAGGTCGGGATGTTGAATCGGCTACGGAGCAGAGTCTGGCGCCGTTTAGATGAGGGTTCCATCAGGTTTAGGCCACCGGTCCCCGACCATCGGCAGGTGTTCGATCAGGACCGGGGAACAGTCCCGTGGCATCGCGCCACAGGGCTGTGGCAACGTTCCTCATTTCTCGCCTTAAACCTTTTCCAAGTGCAGTAAATTTAAATAGTTAAAAATTGGCACACAACACGCTTAAGGTATCTCGGGGACGATTCCCCTCCGCGGCGCCGCCGCAACAGGAGCAAGCATGTTTACGATCCAGAAGCGCGTGGCCCTCATCCTTGCCGCCGGCCTCATCGGCCTTTCTCTCGTGGCCCAGGCCCCGACCGGTCAACAGGTCGAGCAGAAGGGTGAACGCGTCGAGCGCCGAGGCGAAGTCCAGGAGAAGAAGGGCGAGCGCCAGGAAAAGCGTGGCGCGAAGAACGAGGTCAAGGGTGGGCAGAAGGAGCGCCAGGGCGCCCGCATGGAAAAGAAGGGCGAGGCGCTCGTGGCCAAGGGCGATGTGAAGGAGGGCCAGGCCCTGGAGAGCAAGGGTGCCAGGCGTGAAGCCAAGGGCCAGGCCCAGCAGGCCAAGGGCGCCCGCCAAGTGAAGCGCGGCGCGCGCAATGAACGGAAGGGTGAGAAGAAGGAAATGAAGGGCCAGCGCCTAGAGAAGAAGGGCGAACATATGGAGAACCAGGGGAAGTAGCTTTGCCCTCGCTCAGAAAATCGGCCCCCGTGCGGGGGCCGATTTTCTGAGTATGGAAACACGCTATCGCACGGTCTCCCGCGCAATCATCAGTTCCTCGTTGGTGGGGACGACCGTCACGACCACGCGGGAGTCCGGAGTGCTGATGATCCGTTCCCCGGTGCCGTGCTCGTTGGCCTCCTGGTCCAGCTTGACGCCCAGGAAGGTGAGCTTGCTGCAGACCTTGGCGCGGACGTACGTGCTGTGGGTGCCGATGCC
>CAIQPH010000103.1 GCA_903873655.1 uncultured Holophagaceae bacterium
CACTTGTCCTTTTCGGCTTCGGCGCTGTAGTTGGTGCAGCCCACGAAGAGGCCGTTGCGGCCGATGCGCTTGAGCAGGGTGCCGCCGCCCTTCTTCCGGTCGCCGCACTTGGGACATTTCTCACCCGTGGGCACGCCGGCTTTGAGGTTCTGCATATCCTTCCCGGCAGCGGCCAGGGACGCTTCAAAGGGTCCGTAGAAGTCCGTCATGGCCTTCTTGAAGGTGAGCTTGCCCTCCTCGATGCGGTCGAGGTTGGCCTCCATGCCCGAGGTGTACTTGGGATCCATGAGGTCATGGAAGCCCTGCAGCAGCAGCTCGGTGACCGTCATGCCCAGGTCCGTGGGCTTGAATCGGCCCTCGTGCTTCTTGACGTAATCACGGTCCTGGATGGTGCTGATGATGCTGGCGTAGGTGGAAGGCCGACCGATGCCATCCTCTTCCAGCTCCTTCACCAGGGTGGCCTCATTGAAGCGGGCGGGGGGCTTGGTGAACTGCTGGTCCGTTTCCAGCTGCTCGAGTCTCAGCGCTTCACCCAGCTTCATGGCGGGCAGCAGCTCCTCGTCCTCCTCCTCTTCTTCAGGGCCCTTGGTGGCGTCCGCGATGGCTTCCGCATCCACTTCGGTCTTGTCGGCACGGTAGACCGCCAGCCAGCCCGCGAAGCGCTCGATCTCACCCTTGGCCTCGAAGACGGCCGTGTCCTTGCCCACTTCAGCCTCAGTCTGGACCACCGTCTCGTCGAAGCGGGCGGCCTCCATCTGGGAGGCCATGGTGCGCCGCCAGATGAGGGCGTAGAGGCGGAACTGGTCCGGCTCCAGGTGCCCCCGCAGGCTTTCCGGAGTGCGGGTGATGTCCGTGGGCCGGATGGCTTCATGGGCGTCCTGGGCCCCGGCCTTGCCCACGTACACCCGGGCCTTGGCGGGCAGGAACTCCTTGCCGTACTTCGAGGCGATGAACTCCCGGGTGGCCTCCACAGCCTCCGGGGCCATGCGGGGCGAATCGGTCCTCATGTAGGTGATGAGGCCCACGGGTCCCTCGCCGAAATCGGCGCCTTCGTAGAGCCGCTGGGCGTTCTGCATGGTGCGGCTGACACTCATCTTCAGCTTCTGCGCCGATTCCTGCTGCAGCTTGGCCGTGGTGAAGGGGGCGGCGGGGTTGCGCTTCTTTTCCTTGGTCTCCAGGCCCGTGACCTTGTATTCAGCCTTTTCCAGCTTGGTCTTCAGGTCCTTGGCCTGCTTGGCATCCGCGACCCGGCGCTTGGTCTCCTTGTTACCGAGTTGTAACGGCTGGCCCCCCAGCTTCACCAGCTTCATCCAGAACGAGGGCGGCAGCTTGGCGGCGAACCGGCCCTTCAGCACCCAGTACTCGACGGGGTTGAAGGCCTGGATCTCCAGCTCCCGGTCCACGATGATGCGCACGGCCACGCTCTGCACCCGCCCGGCGCTGAGGCCCCGACGCACCTTGTCCCAGAGCACCTGGCTCACCTTGTAGCCCACCAGCCGGTCCAGGACCCGCCGGGCCCGCTGGGCGTCCACCAGCTTCTTATTAATGACGGTGGGAGCGGCCATGGCCTTCTGGATGCCCGAGGGCGTGATCTCGTTGAAGAGGACGCGGTGGACCGGCAGGCTCTTGGGCGGCTTGATGGCCTCCAACAGGTGCCAGCTGATGGCCTCCCCCTCGCGGTCCGGGTCGGTGGCGAGTACCAGCTCCGTGGCGGTCTTGGCGGCGGCGCGCAGCTCCCGGACCACTTTCTCCTTGGCCGGGCTGATCTCGTATTCCTCCTGGAACCCGTTCTCGACGTCGACGCCCAGCTTCCGGGGCAGGTCCCGGATGTGGCCCACGGACGCCATGACCTTGTACCCCTTGCCGAGGTATTTGGTGATGGTCTTCGCCTTCGATGGGCTTTCGACGATCACGAGCTTTGTCACCAGAGATCTCCATAGAGGGCTACGCCGCCATCACAGAACAATCGATTCGTCTCATAGCTGAGAGCGGCATAAGGGGCCGTAACAGGGCAACCAGAAAATCACTGATTGCCCTGCAACGGCCCCTAAGGATGGATCCAAAGGCCGGAGGTTTGTCAAGTGACCCGGGCGGGGGCAAGGTCCATTAAAAGGTCCATCGGTGAGAGGCAAATTCGTGCGGCGCCTTCCCTTAGCAGCACATTGGGACCCTCGGCGGAAGGATCTTCCGGGGAGCCGGGGCAGACCCAGAGTTCCTTGCCGAGGTCGAGGGCCAGGCGGGCCGTGACCAGGGAACCGGACCGCAGGCGGGCCTCGGTGACCAGCACGCCGTCAGTCCAGGCCGCCAACAGCCAGTTGCGCCTCGGGAAGTGCCATTTCAGGGGCGGGGCCTCGGGTGGGAAGGGGGTGATGACGCCCCCTCCGGCAGCCACCATGCGGTCCATGAGGGGCTGGTGCTCGGGCGGATAGGGGTGATCCAGCCCCGAGCCCAGGATGCCCCAGGTGGAGCCCGCCTCGAGGGCCCCCGCATGGGCTGCGCCATCAATGCCGCGGGCCAGGCCCGAGAGGACGGCCACGCCGGCCTCGGTGAGCGCCTTCGCCCAGGCCCGGGTGCGGGTCCGGCCCCGGGTGCTGGCCTGACGGCTGCCGACGATGGCCACGCGGAGGCCTTCCGGGGGCAGTGACCCGCGCACCCACAGGGCCACGGGATAGGGCAGGGGTGCCAGCAGCGTGTCCACCCCGGGATCGCCCGGCAGGAGCAGGCGGGCTCCATGGGCCCCGGCTTCTCGCTGGCGGCGGGGCAGGTCGGCCCCCAGGCGAGCCAGGGCCGCGGACTGCTCCGGAGCCAGCTGGGGTTGTTCGTCCGCCTGCAGGGCGGCCCAGCATTCGGCCTTCTGGCGCTCGGTCCAGTTCAGCACGGTGAAGGCAAGGGCCCAGAGGCGGAGGTCCACGGGATTCCAGGGGAAGCAAGGCTATGCTGAGCATGGGAAGTCGCCATGCGCAAGGTCTTTCCCCTTGCGTAAAGTCTGTGGCTGGCTAAACTAGTTCTCTTGGCTGTTTTCAGCTTTCGTCCGTGAGGTTCCCATGTCCCGCCAGTGCGAAATTTGCGGCAAGAAGCCCCAGTTCGGGAACAACGTCTCCCACTCCAACAATGTCACCAAGCGTCGCTGGAATCCGAACATCCAGCGGGTCCGCGCCCTCGTGGGTGGCGCCCCCAAGCGCATGCGGGTCTGCACCTCCTGCATCCAGGCGGGCAAGGTCCTGAAGGCCTGCTAGTCGGTTGTCTCCTGCGCAGAACGGCGGCCCGACGGGCCGCCGTTCTGCGTTAGCAAGGGCCCCAGGCTGCGTCCAGCTAGACTGCTTAAATGCTCCTTGCCCTCGACACAACCACAGAGATCCTGCACCTGGCCCTGATCCAGGGCGACCAGGCGTGGGTCCGGCGGGTACTGTCCGGGGTAGGTCGGAGTCACAGCGAACGGCTCCTCCCCGCCTTGAATGAGTTGATGGCCGAGGCGGGCGCAGTTTCCAAAGGGCTCTCCGGGGTGGCGGTCTGCCTGGGCCCCGGGGGCTTCACGAGCTTGCGCATCGGCGTGGCCACGGCAGAGGGCCTTGGCCTCACCGGCCTGCCGACCTGGGGCTTCTCCGCCTTTGCCCTGCGGGCCGAGACCCTGAGCCAGGCGGGGGTGGCGGAGCCCTTCTGGACCCTGCTGGACGGCCAGCGGAAGGAGGCCTTCCATCAGCGCTGGGCCGGTGGCCCCGCTTCACCCGCCGCGAAGCATCCCCTGGCGGCCTTGCCGGCGTTCGTAGGGGATGAAACCTGGTGGGCGCCCGAGGCCTTCGCCCCCAGGGTCGAGGCGGTGCTTTCCGCCCATCGAATCCTCCTCGCGGACGAAGGGGAGGCCACCCTGGCCGGCCTGGTGGCCCTGGCCCGGCGGGTGTCGCAGGGGCTACCGGAAGCGCCCCTGGTGCCCTTCTACCTGCGGGAGACCGACGCGGAGGTGAACTTTCCTCTGGCCGCCGCCCACCTGTCGGAGGCCCTGCGAAAGGGCGTGGCGCGATGAAGGAGGGTCCCGACTCAAACACTGGTTCTGGGGCTCGGGAAACGCAGGCGTTTCCCGGGGGAATAAAAAAACTGGAAGCGGGGGCGTTGCTGCCGGACTGGGTGGTGCGGCTGGATCGCACGGCCTTCGGGGCGGCCTGGAAGGCGCCCGCCGACCACGAGTGCCTGTGGCTCATTCCAGAAGTGGCCTTCGCCCGCTGGGCGCTGATTCCCGCAGCAGGCGAAGCGGAGCTGCTGCGCATCGCGGTGGATCCGGCCTACCGGGGCCAGAGCCTGGGCCGGGTGCTGCTGGAGGCCTGCCAGCGGGACCTGGCGGCAGAAGGCCTCATCCGCCTCTTCCTGGAGGTGCGCACCTCCAACGCGGCGGCCATCCGGCTCTACGGGGCCTGCGGCTGGCAGCGCTGCGGCCTGCGGTCCGGCTACTACCCTGATGGAGAGGACGCAGTCCTGTTCCGCCACGGTAGGCCATAGGTGACCTAGAAGTCTTGACCAATAGGACTCAATCGATCATATTTGGACTCTCCCCGGCGGTGGACCATGCTAGGCATCTCGCGACAGACGGATTACGCGGCCCGCGTGGTGCTGCATCTGGCCTGCCTGGCCCCCGGCGCGAGGGTGCCCATCGCCGATATCGCCAGGCACCGGATGCTGCCCCTGGACTTCGTGCGGCGGATCGTGGGCGAGCTTGTGAAGTTTGGCGTCCTGGCGACTTCCCGGGGTTCCGGCGGAGGCGTGAGCTTGGCCCGGCCCGCCGGGGAGATCTCCCTGGGGGAGGTGGTCCACGCCATGGAGGGCGGGGTTGCCCTCAACCACTGCGTCAGCGACCGTCGGGTCTGCCCACTGGCGGCCGAGTGTCCCGTCCAGTCCGTGTGGGTGGATGCCACCCAGGTGCTGGATGACTACCTGGCCTCGGTGCGCTTCAGCGCCCTGGCCCAGCGCAGCGAGGCACACCAGCCCGCGCACCTGCGGGTGCAGGCCATCGGCCGCGTGCGGGGTGCCAACCGCTGTCAGGCCCCACTCCGCCCCAGCGCCCTGTGACGGCCCCGGCGGCATTCCCTACTCGATAGGGATGCGCCCGGCGTTGCGGGCCAGCCACTGATCGAAGCTCTGCAACCCTGGGTGCAGGCTCCTGGCGATGTCGGGGTTGCGCGCCGCGCAGAAAGCCTCGTTGAAGTCCCGTTTGAACTGGAACATATTGCCTAGGTCCTCGGCCCCCGGGAACCCGAAGCCCCGGTACATCTCGGGGGTCACGCGGGTGTACCGGACTTCCTGGCCGAGGGCCTTCGTGAAGGTGGCGGCCATGGCATGGCCGCTCAGGTGCTCGCCCGCGATGCCGAGGGTCTTCCCCTTGTATCCGGCGCCATTCTTGAGGATCCCGTAGGCGCAGGCGCCGATGTCTTCGGCTGCGATGCCCGGGAGCTGCTTGTCGCCCATCGGAAGCGAGATGGCCAAGACTCCATCGGGACCCCTCTTGGGACCCATGCCGAAGTGGATGAAGTTGTCCCAGTAGAACGACGTATTCAGGAAGGTCACTGGCACGCCGAGGTCGGTGAAGAGGTGGTTCGATTCACCCTTCGCGTCGAAGTGGGGCACCTTGTACCGGCCCATGAGGGTCGGC
>CAIQPH010000104.1 GCA_903873655.1 uncultured Holophagaceae bacterium
CCAGGTTGCGGACGGGCTTCATGTCCACCTGGCTGCCGGGCAGGAAGGCGCGGATGCCGATGTCCACGGCCAAGCCGCCCTTGACCTTCTCGAGCACGGTGCCGTGCACGGTCATGTTGGACCGGAAGGCCTTCTCGACCTCGTCCCAGATCTTCATCTTCTCGGCGCGCTCGCGGCTGAGGCGCACGTTGCCGTTGGCGTCCTCGAGCATCTCAAGCAGCACTTCCACGACCTCGCCCACCTGCACGCCCTGGGTGCCATCGGGGTTGTTGAACTCGTCCAGGTTGACGGTGCCCGACCCCTTGTAGCCGATGTCGATGATGACGTCCTTGCCGCGAATCTCCACGACGACGCCACGCACGACCTCTTCTTCGCGGAGGCCCCGGGTCTCACCCTGCAGGGCGGCCATGAACTCCTGGCCTTCGTCAGTGCCGTCCTCGACATACCCCGAGTCGAGCACGGTGATGCGGCCCATCTGTTTGGAGCCCAGGCCTTTGATGATTGATTCTAACTTGGACATGAAGTCCACCTCGTTTGGTTGCGCCCACGCTCTGGCGGTGCGCTGGAATCCCGGCACGTGCGTCCGGCAGAACGCCCAGGTTATCGCAGAATCCTGACCGGTGCCAGGAAATGTACTGGCGGGGCACAATAGAGGCATGTGCATCATCGGTTTCCGATATTGGCCGGAAGATCCGGTGCCGCTGATCGTCGCGGCCAATCGGGATGAATTCTACGACCGCCCCACGGCGCCACTGACCTGGTGGGAGGGGCAACGGATCCTCGCCGGGCAGGATCTCTGGTCTGGTGGGACCTGGATGGGCGTGTCCCGCGATGGGCGATTCGTCGCCATCACCAATTTCCGGGAGGCCGAGCGGGCCAGGAATGGGGCCCCTTCCAGGGGCTTCATTCCCCTTCATTTCCTCGAGGCTGGAGGCAGTACGGCCGACTTCCTGGGCTGGCTCCGGAAGGAGGCCAAGCGCTACGCGCCCTTCAATGTGCTGGTCTACGACGGCGCCGACCTGCTGGGGTATGAAAGCCGACATGACCGGGAACTGGCCTTCGCCCCGGGTATCCACGCAGTCTCCAACGGTGATTTCAACGAGCCTTGGCCCAAGGTCGAAGCACTCAAGGCTGGCATGGCAGTGGGTACGGATGACGATGAGGCGCTTCTGGCCCTGCTTGGGAATGCGCGGCGGTTTCCGGATGGCCACCTGCCGCATACCGGCGTTCCCATGGAATGGGAGCGGGCTCTGTCCTCTGCCTTTGTGCGCACGCCCACCTTCGGCACCCGCACATCGGCGATTCTCCGCCTGGGGCGTGAGCGGGTGTCCATGCTGGAACGACAATTCAACACCGGGGAGCCGGGTGGGCTCAGGGAGTTCGAGTTCGAGCCTGGCTAAATTGCAGACAAGCTCTAAGTCAGACCGAGATCACCACGATCTCCGGGTCCACTTCCTTCTGCAGCATGCCCTCGATGGCGACCAGGGTGCCCGTGAGGCTGGCAGGGCAGCTGCCGCAGGCGCCCATGTAGCGGATCATGACCTGCTTCTCGTGGCGACCCACCAGTTCCAGGCCACCTCCGTCGGCCGCCAGGGCCGGCAGGATGCCGCTCTCCAGCACCATGCGGATGTCCCTCAGCATTGGGTCGTTCTCATCCTCGATCTTCGAGAAGACCCGGGGAGCCGCCGTGGCAGTGCTCTGTCCACCCACGCCTGCCGCCGCGCGGATGGGAGCTGCCAACAGAGGCAGCATCTCGGGCCAGCCCTTGTCGTCGGTCTTGGTGACGGTGAGGAATTTGTCCTGCATGAAGACCGACGTCACGTTGCCCACGGCGAACAGACCCTTGGCCAACTCATCGTGCTCGGCGGTCTCGGCATTGGGGAAGGACTTGGGGAAGCCCACGGCCACGGCTTCCTTCAACACGAACTTCACCGCGTTGGGATTGGGGGTGTACTCAATCTCGGCGATTTTAGGCATGGTTATTCCGTGCTCGCTTCTTCCTCGCCCTTGAGGGCGGCGTGGAGGGTGGCCCAGGGCAGGACGGCGCACTTGACACGGCTGGGCAGGTCCTTGACGCCGCTGAAAAGGGTGAGTTTCCCGAGCAGGGGCGTCTGGGTACCGGGCTCTAACTCGCCGCGCACCATGCCGCGGAACTGTTCGGCCATGGCCTCGGCTTCGGCCACGGACTTCCCCTTCACGGCGCCGGTCATGAGGCTGGCGCTGGACACATCGATGGCGCAGCCCGTGCCCTGGAACTTGATGTCCTTCACCAGCCCATCCTCGATGACCAGCGTCAGTTCCAACTGGTCGCCACAGAGTGGATTATGCCCCTCCGCATGGTGCGTGCAGCCCTCCAGCTTCCCGAAATTCCGGGGCTTCCTGTTGTGCTCCAGGATGACCTGCTGGTACAGCTCGCGGGGATCGCTCATTTGAACAACTCGATGGCTTTCAGGATTGCGGAAACCAGGACATCCACTTCTTGGCGGGTGTTGAAGTAGGCGAAGGAAGCCCTTGTCGTGGCAGGCACATTGAAGCGGGCCATGACGGGTTGGGCGCAGTGGTGCCCGGCGCGGACCACCACGCCCTCGCCGTCCAGCAGGCTGCCCAGGTCGTGGGGGTGGATCCCTTCGACCACGAAGGAGATGACACTGGCCTTCTCCCTGGCGGTTCCCAGGATGCGCAGGCCGGGGATACGCGCCAGGCATTCCGTGGCATAGGCCAGCAGTTCGTGTTCGTAGGCCGCGATGCGGTCGAAGCCCAGAGCCGTCAGGTAGTCGATGGCCGTTCCCAGTCCGATCGCGGCGGCGATGGGCGGCGTCCCTGCCTCGAACTTGCCTGGGGCCCCCAGGTAGGTGGTCTTCTCCCAGGTCACGGAACGGATCATGCTGCCGCCGCCATGCCAAGGCGGCATGGCCTCCAGGTGGGCCAGCTTGCCATAGAGCACGCCGATGCCCGTGGGCCCCGAGAGCTTGTGGCCGCTGAACACGTAGAAGTCGGCGTCCAGGTCCTTCACATCCACCTTCAGGTGGGGCACCGCCTGGGCGCCGTCCACCAGTACGGGCACGCCCTTCGCGTGCGCCTTCGCGATGATCTCCTTTACGGAGTTCACGGTGCCGAGCACATTGCTGACGTGCACAACGCCCAGGAGTTTCGTGCGGTTGGTGATGAGCTCATCGAGCGCTTCCGGGATCAGTTCGCCCGCGTCGGTCATGGGGATGACCTTGATGCTGGCGCCCTTCTCTTCAGCCAGCATCTGCCAGGGCACGATGTTGGCGTGGTGCTCCATGCCAGATAGCAGGATCTCGTCGCCTGCCTTCACGGTCATCCGGCCGAAGGTCTGGGCCACCAGGTTGATGGCCTCCGTGGTGCCGCGAGTCCAGATGATCTCCTTGATCGAGCCTGCCCCGATGAAGCTGCGGACTTTTTCCCGGGCGGCTTCGAAGTGGTCGGTGGCTTCCTGGCTGAGGGTGCTCACGCCGCGGTGGACGTTCGTATGCTCCTCTCGCTCATATTTGGTCATGCGTTCGATGACCGGCAGGGGCATCTGGCCGCTCACGGCACTATCCAGGTAGATTACGGGCTTGCCGTTGAGCACTCGGGAAAGCAGGGGGAAGTCCCTGCGGATGGCGGTGACGTCAAGCGGCTGCACGGCCGTGTTCATGAAAGGTCTCCCAGGGAATCGGCCTGGGTGCGGGCCATGACGAGGTGGCGCAGGGCTCGGCGCAGGCTGGCCACGGGAATGCGGTTGAGTACATCCGCCGCGAAACCGTAGGTGAGCAGGTTCCGGGCATCGTCGGCGTCCAGGCCCCGGCTCTGCAGGTAGAACAGCTCTTCCGGGTCGAGCTGGCCAACCGTGGCGCCATGGCTGCACTTCACGTCGTCCGCGTAGATGTCCAGCTGAGGCTTGGTGTCCACTCGGGCGGTCTCGGAAAGGAGTAGGTTGCGACTCTGCTGCCGGGCATCCGTGCCCTGGGCACCTGGAGCCACGCAGACCTGGCCGTTGAAGATGGCCCGGGCCTGCCCGTCCACGATGCACTTGTGGAGTTGGCGACTGGTGGCTTGGGGCTCGGCATGGAGCAGGAAGCTGTGGGTGTCGGCCACCTGGTGACCCTCCAGCAGGGCTAGGCCATCAAGGCTGGCCTCCGCGCCCTCCGCCAGCCGGACCCAGGGCTGCTGCCGGGAGAGCCGCGCCCCGAAACTGAGGGTGCGCGAGTGATACTGGCCGCCCTTGGCGACTTCGGCCTTGAGGGTGCCCAGGTGGAAGGCAGCTTCGCTCTCCCGCTGCACCCGCTCGTGGTGCAGGATGGCGCCCTCGGCCAGGTGAATCTCCACCACGGGGCAGCTCAGGTAGGTGCCCATGCCGTGGTGCTCTTCCACCAGTTTCAGCTCTGCACCGCGTTCCAGCACCACGAGGATCCGCGGGAAGACGGCGACGGGCGTATCCGCCTTCGTGATGAAGAGCAGGTGCAGGGGCAGGGCCACCTTCATGTTCTTGGGCACCAGGAGGACGGCGCCGTCCTCGAAGCGAGCGGTGTTGAGATCCTCGAACAGCCCCTCTTCCGCGCCAGTTTTCAGGCTTCCCAAGCTGTGGCAGGCCTCGCTGGCGGTGGACAGGGGCAGGAAGCGCACCCCGGCCGGAACCGACGAGGCGCAGCTGGCGTGGGGGGCGTGGTGGCCGTTCACGAAGACCTGGCGGGTGCCCACCATCTCGGGCAGCAGATGACCGCTGATGTCCACAGTGGCCCGGGGGGCTGATTCGAAGCTGAGCCCAGCCAGTGCCTTCAGATCTGTGTACTTCCAGTCCTCATCAGCGGTGGAAGGTAATTCACGGCCTGCCAAACGAGCCTCAGCCGCCCCACGCAGTTTTTCCCACTCGGCGGGCCGCGGCCCGCCGAGCAGGTCGGCAAGCAGGTTAGAGGCAACAACCAACGTCATCGCCCGCCCCCGGCGGTGGCCTCTTCCAGCACCCAGTCATAGCCTCGCTCCTCGAGCTCGATGGCCAGTTCCTTGCCGGCGCTCTTGAGGATGCGGCCGCCGGAAAGTACATGGACGAACTGGGGGTGGATGGTGTCCAGGATGCGGGGGAAGTGCGTGATGATGAGTAAGGCGCGGTCGGGGCGCTGGAGGCGATTCACGGCGTCGCCCAGCACGCGCAGGGCATCGATGTCCAGGCCGCTGTCCAGTTCGTCGAGGATGGCCAGCTTGGGCTCGAGCACGGCCATCTGGAGAATCTCGTTGCGCTTCTTCTCGCCGCCGGAAAAGCCCTCGTTGAGGCTGCGGTCCAGGAATTCCTCCTTCATGGCCACGAGCTTGATCTTCTCGTGGATGAAGTCATCAAACTCCAGCGGATCGAGTTCGTCCCGGCCCTCGGCCTCGGCCTTCTTGTTGTAGGCCAGGCGCAGGAAGGCGGCATTGCTCACGCCGGGCACCTCGATGGGATGCTGGAAGCCCATGAAGATGCCCGCCCGGGCCCGGGCATCGGCCTCCATCTCGAAGAGATTCCGCCCTTCGAAGAGCACCTCGCCACCGGTGACTTCATAGGACGGGTGGCCGGCCAGCACCTTGCCCAGGGTGGACTTCCCCGAGCCGTTGGGCCCCATGATCGCGTGGATCTCCCCCGCCTTCAGCTCCAGGTCGATCCCCTTCAGCACCGGCGTGCCGTTGATCGAAGCGGTCAGGTTCTTTATGGAAAGCATGGCTTCTCCAGTTGTCATCCCACACGTCCTTCAAGCTTCAACGACAGCAGCTTGGTGGCTTCGACGGCGAACTCCATGGGGAGCTCACGGAAGAC
>CAIQPH010000105.1 GCA_903873655.1 uncultured Holophagaceae bacterium
CCCCGCAGTCGCGCCCCGCTTCTCACTGGACTGATTTGCATTTCCGGGACGAAGTCCCGTTCACGCAGATCGGCCCGCGTACACGGGCCGATCTGCGCAAGCCCAGGCAGGTTGATTCGACCCACTACCTCCCCCATGCTGAACTCATGCGCCGATTGAAGGGAGTCACGAGCCATCGCTTCCGCGAAAAGGCCTCGGTCTTCCTGACCGAGCTGCATCCTGCGCGGGATGCGGCGGAGCGGACGACACTACTGAGCTCCCTGCGCAAGCGCGACTTCGATGCGACCCACCACTGCAGCGCCTGGCGGGAAGGCGCGCCGGTCTCAGCATCTGGCGCCGATGATGATGGCGAGCCCTCGGGCACGGCCGGGCGGCCCATGCTGGCAGTGCTCGAAGGGGCCGAGGTCACGGATCTCATCGCTGTCTGCATCCGGTGGTACGGCGGCACCAAACTCGGCACCGGCGGCCTAGTGCGGGCCTACACCGAGGGCGTGCAGGCAGCCCTGGCCGAGGCCGACGCCCTGGGGCTCTGGGAGGAGGTCCGCCTGCTGAGGGTAGGTGTGATCCGAGTTCCCGCCGCCCAGTCCCACCTGCCCTACACGCTGCTGGGCACTTTCCCGGAAGCTGCCGCGCTCGCCCAAACCTTCGACGCCGATTCCGCCCTGCTGCGCTTCGAATGCCCGCTGGACCTGGTGCCCGACTTAGACAAGGCCTGGCAGGAACGCAGCCGCGGCGGAGCGATCCTCTGGCTGTGACCGGCACTCCCGCGAGGGCCGGTGATCCGCCCTACTTCACGCCATCCACCAGGTAGAGGTCGCTGAGCTTGCGAGTGCAGCTCACTGCGAAGAGATCCCCATCGGGGGTCGTGTGGACGCTCCGCACAACGACGAGACCTGACAGGTCGCCGGGGCTGTAGGTGAACACCGGCTTGCGGGCGCCGCTGGCCAGATCCATGCGGTCCACCGTGAAGGAGAGGGTGCCCTTTCGCACGAAAACGCTGTTCCCGTCCCGGCCCCAGGCGATGAGCCGCTCTCCGGCCGGGAGGCCCCGGATGGGCTGGGCCTCGCCCCCGGCCAGGGACTGGATGGCGTAGCGCACGCCATCACTGATGATGAGGCGCGACCCGTCCGGGGAAAGGAAGTTGCCTAAACTTGAGACCCCGTACTCCGATGGGGAGATGGCCTTGGGGGTGCCGCCCTGGCGGTCCATCACATACCAGTGGGTCTCCCCCCGCTCGTCCGCGATGAAGACGATCCGCTTGCCGTCCGGCGTGAGCAGGGCCGTCCCCAGGTTCTCGACGCTCTTGGGCAGGGCCCGGGCGAAGGGGCGCCCGGCCCCTGTGGGGACGAAGAGCAGGTAGAAGCCCGGGGCGGCGGGATCCAGCACCTGCCGGGCGTCCAGCCCTGCTTCCTGGAAGGCGGTCGCGAGCGCCGGATCCAGGCTGGCAGGATCGAAACCGATGATCTGGAGGTTGGCCCAGCGCCCGTCCGGCGATAGGCCCTGGGGGCTGCCCTTGGCCACGCGGGTGGCCGGGGCGCCGCCCGGGGACCAGAGGTAGGTCAGGTCCTGGGCGGTACCGCCATCCTGGACGGGGGATTCCAGTAGCAGCAGGGCTTTGCCATCGGCGCTGAAGCCGTAGGCCTGGGTGCCGCTGGCGATGGAGACATCCGTGGCCTGGGCTTCTCCGGCCTTCTGCACCAGCACGTTCCGCCGCACCTCCTGGTGGGCCAGGAGCAGGCGCCCTTCCTTCGAGACATCCATCAGGGCCTGGGTGCCCTGGCCCCGCCAGAGGAGCCGCCGGGTGCCCTTGAGGGACAGGCTCCAGACGCCGGTCTGGTCCCCCTGCAGTTCCGAAAAGAGCAGTTCATCGTCCGGACCCCAGGCCATGCCCGTGAAGGTGTCCCCCAGGGCATCGCCCACCTTGGTGAAGTGGACGCTGCGCCGCCCGCTGCGGGTGAAACTGACGATTTCGGTTTTCGAAATGGAATCCGAAAGAACCATGGCCAGCCGTGTGGCATCCGGAGAGAGCCGCAGGAACCGCACGGAAATGTTGGCCGGGTCCCCTTCCAGGAGCACCCGTCCCCCGAATTCCACCTTGAACTTTTGCATGCTGGGGGCCGTGTCTGTCGCAAAGCCGGAGCCGTCCCAGGCCGCGTGGACCACGTTCTCCTGAATCTCCTTCACGGCGCCGCCCCCGCCGTCTACCTGGGCCAGCATGCCCCGGTAGACCGAGCTGAAGAAGCCCTTGGGCTCCCGGAGGATGGCCAAGTCGCCCGTGCGGGAAACGCCCAGGAGCAGCGCGTCCTTGACGCCCAGGGGCCTGGGCTCGGGGCTGCCGGGGTTCAGCACGAACAGTTCTGGCTGAGCGCCCTTGATGCGCTCGGAAAAGTACACGGTCTTCCCGTCCGGCCCGAAGAAGGCCGTCTCGATGGTGCCCGGCGTATGGGTGACGCGGGTGAAGGTGGGTGGCGTGGGCGGGCTGAAGGGCGGCAGGTGGAAGGCCCAGAGGAGGCACACCAGTAGCAGCATGGCGGTGGCGGTCAGGCCAACCAGCAGGGCAGGCGGGCGACCCGGCCGTGGAGCCTTGGCTTTGCCAGAGGGATCGGATGACACCGTGCTGAGGTTCTGCAGGTTGTAGGCGACGTCCTTCATGGACTGGAAGCGCGCCTCGGGGCGCTTCTCCAGACAATGGGTGACGAGGCGCTCCAGGCCCGGCGCCAGCGGGCCGCGGCTGGAGGTGAGTTCCGCTGGTTCTTCGTCCAGGATCGCCGTCATCGTATGCATGGCCGTGTCGCCGTGGAAGGGCCGCTGGCCGCTCAGCATCTCGTAGAGCACCACGCCGAAGGCAAACACATCCGCGCGGTGATCCGCCGCCTCGCCGCGCACCTGCTCGGGGCTCATGTAGCCCGTGGTGCCCAGGAGCATCCCCGCCTCCGTGGCGTGGGGCTTCTGGCCGATGGCGGCGGTATCCAGCAGGGAGTCCGCGCCCTTGGGCGGTGTCACCTGCTTGGCCAGGCCGAAGTCCAGAACCTTCACCCGGCCTTCCTTCGTCAGGAAGATATTCTCGGGCTTCACGTCGCGGTGGATGATGCCCCGCTCGTGGGCGGCGCCCAGGCCCTGAGCCAGCTCCGTGGCGATCTCGATGGCCCGCTTGGGCGGCAGGGCGCCGCCCTTGAGCTTGTCGCGCAGGCTTTCGCCTTCGAGCAGTTCCATCACCGCGTAGGTGAGTTCACCTTCAGTGGCAATGTCGTGAATCCCCAGTACATTCGGATGCGACAGCGCCGCCACGGCCTTCGCTTCCCGGTCGAACCGCGCCAGCAGCGCCGTATCCGCCGCCAGCGACGCGGGCAGCACCTTGATGGCCACCAGGCGGTTCAGCTTCGGGTCGCGGGCCTTGTAGACCTCACCCATGCCACCCGCGCCGATGAGCGCGAGGATCTCGTAGGTGCCGAGCATGGTTCCAGGCTTGAGGGATATGGACACACCTGTGGGGATCGAGTTGTCGTTGGAGGGATTCTGATAGGGTAGGCCCACATCCTCAAACAGAGTAGCCCGGTGGCTCTGTCAGGGATACCCCCTGGTATCGAAGTACATACCCGCCCCTGAACGGAGGAGCGCGATCTGGTGAACACCCCACGGGACCACTCGCCGGTCACGGTCCCCCATTCACCGATCTCCAACCGACAGGAAGCGGGACTGCCCGTAGCTTGTCTAGAAGGAGGCAGCCATGGTTCATGCGGGATGGTTCATCGACAGCCCCTGGTGGTGGCTGTTGTTGTGGCTGCCCAGCCTGGGTTTCCTCGCCACCTGCGGATCAGGACGAAAGGAACACCGCTCATGAATACACAGGAACGACCTTCCCTCTTTTCCCCGAAGCTCGTGCTTGGGCTGACTGTCATCGCCCTCGGCCTGATCCTCACCGTGGACAACCTTCACCTCTACGACGGCTGGCACCTGCTGATGTGGTGGCCTCTGGTGCTGGCAGCCTTGGGTCTGGCCCATCTGGTCCGCAATGGGTTCCTCAGCCTGGGCGGCCACATCTGGCTGGGCTTCGCCGTCGCGGGCTTTGTCCAGCAGTTTGGACCCTGGGGCCTGCTGGACCGCTGGTGGCCGGCCTTCCTGGTCTGGGGCGGCCTCATCGTCACCCTGCGGGCCATCTTCCCTCAGCCCAACCGAGGTCGGAAAGCCAAGCCCGCTCCACCCTCGCCCGTTTCGGCTGATTCCTGTGATCCTGAAACCACTGCCACGCAGGTGAAGCCATGAACCCTCCCGACGACGCCAAGCCCCCGAGCCCCTTCAGCCCCAAGCTGGTGCTGGGCGTGGCCATCATCGTGGCGGGCCTCGTGCTCACCCTGGACAACCTGGGCCTCATCGAGGCCCACACCATCTTCAAGCTCTGGCCCCTGGTGCTGGTGGCCATGGGCATCGCCAAGCTCCGCCAGGAAGGCAGCGGCAGCGGCATGGGTGGCTGGTTCCTCGTGCTCGCAGGCGCCTTCCTGCTGCTCTTCACCTTCGCCAAGGGCCATCTGGCCGAAGCCCTGGCGCCCATGCTGGTGGTGGCGGTTGGCATTCTCATTGTGATCAAGTCCCTGAAGCAGGCTCGGGGTGTGCCACCCGAACTAGCCCGCTCGGAGGACTTTCTCCAGGGCACGGCCATCTTCGGCGGCTTCAAACGGCGCGTTTCCACTCAGACCTTCAAGGGGGGGGAACTCACGGCCATCTTCGGCGGCTACGAGGTGGATCTCCGGCAGGCGGCCCTTGAATCCGGCCAGGCCCGCATCGATGTCTTCGTGCTCTTCGGTGGTGGGGAGATCCGCGTGCCCGAGGGCTGGGAGATTGCCAACCGAGCCACCGCCATGTTCGGGGCCCTGGATGACAAGACCCACCACGGGCCCAGCCCGGTAGAGACCCGTCCGCGCCTGGTGGTCACCGGGTTGATCCTCTTCGGCGGCACGGAAGTGAAGAGTTAGGGTCTGTCTTCGGAATGGGGTGTGGCCGCGCAAGGGGCACCGCCCAAGCGAGATAAGGAAAGCGACGATGGCACTAGCGGCACTATTGACGAGGAGCTTGACGCAATATCGCGCCGGGCGCTGCCCCTTGCCTGCTCCTGCTCGGCGGAACGCCGAGCAGAAGCAGGCCCCAAATGGGGCCTGCGATAGGGTACGGGGGACGGCGCCAGCCGCGCGCCCGGCTGCGTTGGCGGCCTTGGCTCGGGCCTATGGCCCTCGAGGCTCCGCCCCCGCCATCGGCTCCGCCGATGCGGCCCTATTCGCTGCGCGAATGGTGAACGATACACCACATCGTCCGGCGGCCTCCGCCTTGCTGGATCACGCGGCTGACACCGTCGTGGCTCGCATCCATTTCGAAGACAGACCTTAATGCATCCTCTCCTCGCCAGCCGGGCGCGTCTCGGGACCTACCTCCTGGGGTGGGTTCCCATCGCGCTGCTGCTCACGGGCATCGCCCGGAGCCAGGGCTGGAGCTGGGTCGAAGCTGGGGCCCTGGCCCTGCCCCTCTGCCTGCTCGCTGCCTTCCTGTTCCTGTCCGCCTGGTTCCTGTGTCGGGCCCTGCCCCTGGGTCACGCCGCGGAGGGCCTTGCCACGCATGGAATGGCCTGGGGCATGGCGGCCGTGCTCATGGGGGGCCTCTGGGCGGGATTCGCCTGGCTGCTGGCCCGAATGCTCGACTGGATTCCGGGCCTGGGTGCCCTGCCCCAGCGGGTCGGAACCGCCCTCCCGGTGCTGACGGGCCTGGGCATCCTCCTCTACTTGGCCTCGGTGGCCCTCAGCTACCTGATGCTGGCCCAGGACCGGGCCATCGAAGCGGAGCGGAAGGGTGCCGAACTGCAGTTGCTGGCCCAGGAGTCCGAACTGAAGGCCCTGCGGGCCCAGCTGAACCCCCACTTCCTGTTCAACAGCCTGAACTCCCTGTCGGCCCTGACTGCAGTTGATCCGGCTCGGGCCAGGGAGATGTGCGTCCTGCTGTCGGACTTCCTCCGCCGCAGCCTGGGCCTGGGTGAGCGACGCCTGGTGGCGCTGCGGGAGGAACTTGATCTGGCGAAGGCCTACCTGGCCATCGAGCAGATCCGGTTTGGCGCCCGGTTGCAGCTGGCCTGGACGGTGGATCCGGCCGCGGAGTCCGCCCTGCTCCCCACCCTGCTGCTGCAGCCACTCGTGGAAAATGCTATCAAACACGGCATCGCCGCCTTGCCCGAAGGCGGCACCCTGGCGGTGTCGGCAGACGTGCTGGAAGGTCATGTGGTCCTGCGAGTCGACAACCCGATGGACCTGGATTCCCCTGCGCCCCAGGGCCTGGGCATCGGCCTGCGGCAGGTCCGCCAGCGCCTGCTCGGGCGCTTCGGCAACCGGGCGCGCTTTGAGGCCGGCCTGCAGGACGGCATTCATCGCGTCACCCTGGTCTTCCCGTTGGAGGTGGAGCCATGAAAGTCCTGATCATCGACGACGAGGAACTGGCCCGCGCCGTGGTGCGGGAGTTCCTTGCAACCCACCCGGACATGGAAATCGCGGCGGAGTGCGCCAATGGGTTCGAGGCGCTGAAGGCTGCCGCGCAGCATCAGCCCGACCTCATCTTCCTGGACATCCAGATGCCCAAGCTGGATGGCTTCGAAGTACTGGAACTGCTCGAGGCTGAAGGCAGGCGGCCTGCCGTGGTCTTCGTTACCGCCTATGACCAGCACGCCCTCCGCGCCTTCGAGGCCCAGGCCGTGGACTACCTGCTGAAGCCCTTCTCGAAGGAGCGCTTCGATGCGGCTCTGGCCAAGGCCCGGGTGCTGCGCGAGGGGCAGACGACGATGTCCCAGCCTCACGCCAGCGACCTCGCCGCAGCTGCCCGCCAGGGCAGGCCTCTGGAACGCATCGTGGTGAAGGATGGTCCCAAGGTCACGGTGGTCCACCTGGACCGACTGGACTGGGTGCAGGCCCAGGACGACTACGTGCTGCTGCGCACCGAGGGCAAGAACCTCCTGAAGCAGCAGACCCTCGCCAACCTGGAAATGCAGCTCGATGCAAGCCGTTTCATCCGCATCCACCGCAGTTACATCCTGAATCTCGACCGCCTTATTCGCATCGAACAGGACTCCAAGGAGCACCGGGAGGCCATCCTGCGGGATGGCACCCGCCTGCCCGTGAGCCGCGCGGGGTACCAGCGGCTGCGGGAACTCTGGGAAGGCGCCTGAAGGATCCTAGACTTCGGGGCGCCTGAAACACTTCGCCACTTTCTGCATGAGCACCAGATCACCTTCGACCTGGATCTTGCCGGTCATGAAGGCCTCCTGGGCGTTCAGCGTGCCGGTGGTCAAGGCGATGAAGTCATCTGGCTTGGCTTTCAGGAGCGTATCCCAGGGTTTCAGCAGCCGCGGGAAGACCAGACAGGCACCCTTCCTGATCAGGAGGGTGTAGCCCAGCTCCTCGATCTGGTAACCCGCGACGGCCTCGAGGTCCCCGGCTTTCTCCGCGTTGAACCGCTCGGGCATGGATTCCAGGAGGCCCTGGGCGGGGTTCACGTCCGCATCGAAGTGGGCCGAATAGGCGGCCACTCTGCTTAGGTCGCCCTTCACGGTGATGGCTCCGGCGAGGAGGGCCGCCACGAGGTTCAACTTGCCAGCGTTGAGGGTAGCGAAATCCGCATCCGAGATGCCCAGGGCCGCTGCGCCCTCGGCCTCGCCAGGGCGCACGGAGAGGCCCTCTGGGCCGAAGTCGAGGCGATAGGGCACCCCGTCCACCTTCACCTCCAGGGTTCCGCTGGCACCGCCCTTGTAGCGCTTGCGCAGCGTGGCCAGGGCCTTGCCCCCGGGTGTTTCGGGGAAGGTGATGTCGGGATCGGCGGACCAGGTCTTCCAGGCCTTGCGCAGGGTGGCCACGTCCCCCGAGAAGTGGAGCTGGCCCCCCAGCAGCGCCGGGCCGGGATCGGAGAGACCGCAGACCAGGGCGCGCACCGCGGCCTCATCTCCGGTCACCTCCGCCCCGTCACCCCAGCTCTCGCCGCCCACCCTCACCTTGAGTCCCGGCCCGGCCAGAGCCAGGCGCGCAGGCACCAGGTCCTTCAACGTCTTCACCGGACCGCCCTGCTTCTGGGGCTTCCTGAAGAACTTGGGGAACTTCTGGAGCAGGCCGAGATCCCCGGTGCCCTTGAGCTTGCCGGTCATGAAGGCCTGCATGGGATCGAGCTTCCCTTCGCTCAGCGCGATCCAGTCCTCGGCGCCGATCACCACCACCGAGGTGGCATCGGGCTTCGCCTCCCGTTTCAGGGTGAAGGCGCCGTTCTCGATGAGGCAGCTGTAGTCGCCGCCGCCCTCGCCCGTGACCTGGTAATAGACCGATACCGTCAGCCCCTGCGCCTTCTCAGGCAGGAAGAGCTCAGGCATGAGTGAAAAAATGCCGTCCACCGTCAAAGCCATGGGATCACCTCCGAATGTGGATCGAGCATGGCCGGGCCTCCGGAGTTCGCGCAACGGTTACCAGGGGTCAGGTTCCAGCAGGCGTACTGCCAAGGCGCAGAAAGGTGCCTGCGGCCCCTTTCTGCGTTAGAAACGGAAGACCGTCATAGCCCCAGTTGATTCATCCGCTCAGTCAGTCGGCCTTCGGAGAACAGCAAGTCATCGGGGTTCGCAGCCTTGGCCCGCCAGACCTTGACGAAGCCCTGCTCGCCCCGCTCGGCGGAAACGGCATCGGCCAGGGCCTCGCCGCCCGGCAGGTTCTTTGGCATGAGCGCAAAGGCCGGGTCCCTGAAAGCGGTCGCCGGATCAATCCAGGTCCAACCCCTGCTGCGGAAGAAGTCGATGACATCCCCGAGGAAGACTCCGTTCAGCAAGCGGCAGTGCAGGAGGATGATCATGGCTTCCTCCTTGAGGAGATCCAACTGCCCCCGAATTTTCCTTCCTCACTCAAAAGCGGCCGCAAGGCCACTTTTGAGCCCCCGGAACGACAATCAGTACACTTCCCACCACGACCAGTCCACAATCGTCCCATGCGGATCGCCGCCGTCGATGTCGGATCGAACTCCATTCACATGATCGTGGTGGAGGCCGATCCCATGGGCGGACAGCGGGTGCTGGCCCGGGAAAAAGCCATGGTGCGGCTGGCCCGAGGGGAAGCCAAGTCCGGCGAGATCGGGCCAGAAGCCTTCCGGGCCGGCCTGGAGGCTCTCGCCCAGATGGCCAAGACCATCCGGGATTTCGGCTGTGAGACCCTCATGGCCTGCGGAACCGCCGCCCTGCGGGATGCGAACAATTCCCAGGCCTTCGTGTTGGAGGCCGAAAAGCTGGGCATTCCCATCCAGGTGATCTCGGGGGAAGAGGAGGCCCGCCTCATCCACCAGGCCGTGTCCCACGCCATTCCCTTCCCTCCGGAGCCTGTTGCCCTGGTGGATATCGGCGGTGGCAGCACGGAATTGACTTGGGTCCAGGGAGGCCGCGTGGCCGCGAGCATCTCCCTGCCCTGGGGCCTTCAGCGGCTGGCGGACGCCGCCCAGACGGCCAATCCGCCCACCGGCCACGATCTCAAGCGGCTGCGGAAGATGATCCGTCGCATCCTCAAGAAGGCCCGCAAGGATCTGCCCTCGGAATTGCCGGAGCCCACGCTGATCCTGGGCACATCCGGCACTCTGGAGGATCTGGCCAGGGGCGCGGCGGCGGGTCAGGCCTTCAGTGTCGCCCAACTCAGAGACTTCGCGCTGAAGTTGTGGCGAGCGGATGCCCAGCAGCGGGTCGAGGGTCTCAGCGTCGATCCCAAGCGGGCGGAAGTGCCCCACGTGGGCGCCATCTGGGCCCTGTCGCTCATGGAATGGCTGGGGGGGGCCTCCCTGCGCCATCTGCCCGTGGGCCTGCGGGAGGGCATGGTCTGGGAGGCCCTCAAACACGGCGGTGCGGCCATCCCACCCCTGGCAGACCGCCGGAAGGCTTCGATCCAGCAGCTCGCCGCCCGCCTGGATCCCGATCCGGGTCACAGCCATCACGTGGCCCGGCTGGCGGACGAGCTGTTCACCTCTTTGCAGCCCCACTTCGAGCTGGGGGATACGGAACGCCAGTGGCTGGCCTTCGCCGCGAGGCTGCACGACATTGGCTTCTCCATTTCGGAGAAAGGCCACCACAAGCACGGGGAATACCTGATCCGGAATGCCACCCTGCCCGGCTTCTGGCCCGAGGAAGTTGAGCTGCTGGCCCAGGTGGTCCGGTTCCATCGCGGCAAACCGCCCCACCATGCCAAGCACGAGGCTTTCCGCGCCTTGGCACCCTGGCACCGCCAGGTGGTGCGGAAGCTGGCGGCCATCCTCCGGGGCGCCGATGCCCTGGACCGCCGGCGCAAGCAGGTCGTGCGCCACTTGGCCCTTGAAGTGGATGACGAGCGCTTGAACCTCATCCTGGACGCCGCCGGGGAGGTGGATCCCGAGATGGATGCCTTCCTCGACAAGGGTGCGCTGCTGGGAACCCTGCTGGACCGGAGGATCGAAGTCACCGTACTCTGAGGGCTTCATGACTCTGGATGAACTCATCAACGACTGGAATGACCTTCCCCCGAAGGACGCCCGGGTTCCCCTTCTGAATGACGAGACCTTGCGGGATGGCCTCCAGAGCCCTTCCGTCCGCGATCCGGACATCGCCGCGAAGCGCGACCTCACCCACCGGCTGGCCCGGCTGGGCGTGGACGCCCTGAACCTGGGGATGCCCGGAGCGGGGCCCAAGGCCCTGGCGGCTGTGCGGGCCCTCGTGGTGGAGATCCGCGACCACCGGCTGCCACTCTCGCCCAACGTGGCGGTGCGAACCCTGGAGGCGGACCTGGTCCAGGTGGCTGAGATCCAGCAACGGGCCGGGATGCCGCTTGAAGCCGGGGCCTTCCTCGGCTCCAGCCCCATCCGCATGGATGTGGAAGGCTGGGATCTCGATTTTCTCGTGGCCACCGCCCGCCAGGCCATCGCCTTCTGCCGCCGCCATGAAGTGCCGGTGATGATGGTGACCGAGGACAGCACCCGCGCCCGCCCGGAGGTCCTGAAGGCCATCTATGGCGCCGCCCTGGATGAGGGCGCCCAGGCCATCTGCCTATCGGACACCTGTGGTCATGCCACGCCCGATGGTGTGCGGAAGCTGATTCGCTTCATCAAGAACGAGGTGGTCAAGGACCGTTCCGTACGCATCGACTGGCACGGCCACAACGACCGGGGGTTGGGCCTGATCAACGCCATCGCCGCCTTTGAGGCCGGGGCCGACCGCCTCCACGGCAGCATCCTCGGCATCGGTGAGCGCTGCGGCAACGTGGCCCTGGATCAGCTCATGATCAACCTGCACCTCATGGGCTATCCCAAGGGGGATCTCTCGGACCTGCCGGCCCTGGCGGAACGGGTAGCTGAACTCTGCGACGTGACCATCCCCGCCAACTACCCCGTGCTGGGCCGGGATGCCTTCCGGACCGGCACCGGCGTCCATGCCGCCGCCATCGTGAAGGCCCTGCATCGGGGCGATGTGGAATTGGCGGACGCCGTCTATTCCGGTGTCCCCGCCGCCCTGGTGGGTCGCCGCCAGGAAATCGAGATCGGTCCCATGGCAGGCCACAGCAACGTCGTGTATTGGCTTGAGATGAACGGCTACGACCCCAACCCCGCCCGCGTCGACCGCATCCTCCAGGTCGCCAAGAACAGCCCCCGCATCCTCACCGAGGCCGAGATCCGGTCGGTGCTGTGATCAACCCAACCCCCGCACTTCCCCTGCACTGAGCCGCCGGATCCCGGTGGCCGTGGTCACCTTCAGGCGCCCGTCCGGCTCCCAGCCCAGGCAGGTGCCTTGGCCGTCCTCCCAACGGATCGGAGTGCCCGCTTCAGGCCAGTGAAAGAGCATTTGATATTCCTGCTCCAAATTTTTCCAAAATCTGGAGATAAGAAGTGCCAAATCGATCACGGGTGGAGGTTCCAACCCGAGGTCCCTGAGGCACGCCGGTGGAATCGCCCGGCCGGGAATCACAGGGGCAACCGTCAAGTTCACGCCCAGGCCGAGGAGGATCCGATCTCCGCCCTGCTCTCCGATGATGCCGCCCAACTTGACCAAACGGCCTTCCCGCCGAGCCACCAGGTCGTTGGGCCACTTGAGGCCCAGGAAGCGGCCCTCGGGATCCAGCACACCGGCCGCGGCGGCCATGGCCCGCTGGAGCAGCAGACCCGGGGCCACGCCAGCGGGTGCGGGCAGGGCCGCCGACATCCACAGCCCAGCCCCGGCTGCGCTCTCCCAGCGGCTGCCCTGGCGGCCCCGGCCTTCGCTCTGGCGGTCAGCCACCACGACGCAGAAACCAAGCTGCGGATTCCGCCGCAGGAAGGCCTGTGTGGAATCCACCGCGGCCAGCCGGATCAACGGTAGGTCCACGCTACTTGCGTCCCGCGCCAAAGTTGCGGAACCAGAGGATCCGCAACCCGTCCAAGGGGAGATCCAGGGCGATGTGCTTGATGTGCTTGGTGTGGGGGGCGATGACGCGGCAAAGACCGCCCGTGGCGGCGACCTTGGCCTCAGGACACTCGGCGAGCAGCCGGTCCAGGATGCCGTCCACCATGCCCACATAGCCGTAGAAGATGCCGGATTGCATGGCTTGCACGGTGTTGTGGCCCACCAGGCGCTCGGGCTCGGCGATCTCCACGCGAGGGAGCCGACTGGCCCGCTCGAACAGCGCGTCGGCGCTGATCTTCAGGCCCGGGCAGATGAGGCCTCCGAGATACTCCTTCTTGGCATTGATCACGTCAAAGGTGGTGGCGGTACCGAAGTCCACCACGATGAGCGGCGCTCCGAACATCTCGATGCCCGCCACCGCATTCACCAGGCGATCGGCACCCAGTTCCGCCGGGTTGTCAATGAGCACCTTGACGCCAGTCTTCACGCCCGGTTCCACATAGAAGGCATCCACGCCGAAGTAGTTCTTAGCAAGACCCATGAGGACAGGATGCAGGGGGGGCACCACGCAGGAGATGGCCACCTGCTTGATCTGGCTGGCCTCGATGCCCTGGTGCCGCATCAGGGCGAGGGTCGATAGGCCGTATTCATCGATGGTGCGTTCCCGGCTGGTGGCCAGGCGCCAGGAGCAGACCAGGGGTGCATCCGGCCCCTTAGCCAGGTCGAAGACCCCCAGGACCACGTTGGTGTTGCCCACATCCACAGCCAGCAGAAGACTCATGCGCGTTCTCCGAACCATCCAGCATCGCCTGAGGCGCACTTGGCCGCCAGTCCCATTGTGTCCGGGCCCCGGCAGTCCCAAGTTAGCGGTTCCATACAACCTCCCAAAAAACAGGCGGTCACGGAAGACACGGAAGTGGCCGTGGCCCTCACCGCACGGGCTCGCCGAAGGCGGCTCCCGGCCTGACCGGAAGTGATCCCGGGGGCGCTTGGACCGCGTCCCCAGAAGCGCGGCCCCGGCGCCCCCGGGATGCAGCCCGTGCTCTCGAAACGGACGCCCTCTGCCTTTTTCCGTGGTTCCGGCTTTCTTCCGTGCCTTCCGCGACCAGCGCTTTTCTCTGCGGCTTTCTGGCCCTGAATTCCCGGATGAACCAAGTAACCTGAAGTCCGCCTGGAGCCCCCATGCCCCGCACCCTGATCGAGCCCTTCCGCATCAAGTCCGTCGAACCCATTCGCATGACCACGGCCCAGGAGCGGCTGGGGATGCTGGAGGCCGCGAAGCTGAACGTATTCAAGCTGCGGGCCGAGGACGTCCTGCTGGACTGGCTCACGGATTCGGGCACCGGGGCCATGAGCTCGGCCCAGTGGGGCGCCATCATGATCGGGGATGAGAGCTATGCCGGCGCCCGCAGCTTCTTCCGCCTGGAGGCCGTGCTCCAGGACATCACGGGCATGCCCCATTTCATCCCCACCCACCAGGGCAGGGCCGCCGAAAAGGTGCTGTTCAGCGCCGTCTGCAAGG
>CAIQPH010000106.1 GCA_903873655.1 uncultured Holophagaceae bacterium
TGCTCATCGAGGCGCTGAAGGACTTCGAAGGCACCATGCTCTTCGTGTCCCACGACCGGACCTTCCTGCGCGGTCTCGCGAACCGCGTGCTGGAATTGGGCGGCGAGGAACACGAAGGCCCTGTGGTGTTCCAGGGTTCCTATCCGGAATACGTGGAACGCATGGGCCGCGAAGCGCCGGGTGTGCACAACTAGGCCAATTCAAGGTTCCCCCTGGAATTCCGTGTCTGTGTTCCAGCTTTATTTAGAATCCTGGAGGCACCACCGCGCCCAATCTCGGTGCTCATGGAGTGCGATCATCTGTCCTGGAAGTCCGGAGCAGGGGTGGTGGTTGGCAACAGATGATGATCCGTTCCCCGGTGCGGGGATGGGCCAATTCAAGGCGGTGGGCATGCAGCAGGTAGCCCAAATCGCCGGGCAGGGCTTGAGTGCCGGGCAGGGGAACGCCACCTGGCCCATAGAGGGGGTCACCCACCAGCGGATGTCCCGCCCAGGCCAGATGAATGCGGATCTGGTGGGGGCGGCCTGTGCGGATCTCCACTGCCACAAGGGTGGCCTCTTGCTGACGCTCCAACACGGTCACACGGCTCTCTGAAGGGCGTCCCCCGGCCAGAGCGGCGTGGAGCCGCCCCAGCGGGGCGTAGGGCACTTCCCCGATCGGGACGGTGATCTGGAATGCCTCGGCTTCGGGGTGCCCGCTGCACAGGGTGCGGTAGACCTTGCGGGTTCCGGCATCTTGAAAGGCTGCCTGGAGGGGTTTCCGGGCCTTGGCGGTGGGTGCGAAGAGCAGGATGCCCGAGGTGCCCCGGCCCAGCCGGTGCATGGGAGCGGCTTCAGGATGTCTGCGCCTGACCAGGGTGAGGAGCGTGTGGTCCAGGAATTCGCCGCCCCCGGGCAGGGTGGGGAGCCCGCTGGGTTTGGCCACGGCCAGGAGATCCGCGTCTTCAAACAGGATCGCGGTGGCAAGCGGCACCTCGGGCTCGATCCAGGGCGGGCGGATCCAGCTTAGCTGTTGACCGGACTGGAGGCGGTCATTCCAGCGCGCAGGTTCATCTCCCAGGAACACTTGGCCTGAGTCGATCCGGTTCAGCCATTCCGTCTCGGTAGCCATCCGGTAACGGGCCGCCAGATGGGCCAGCACGGTCTGTCCAGACGACGCAGACCTGATCTGCTCGACATGGCGGAATCCGCCGTTCGGCGCGCGCATGGTTGACCCCAGGATCCGCCCGGAAAGTCCCGGCCGGCCCTGAATTATCGCAGCCTGAACCTCTGGAAGGTCTCCTTGAGGATCTCGGCCACCCGGGACAGCTCATCGGAGGTCTTGGCGATCTCGTGCACAGTGGCCGACAGCTGCTGGGTGGCAGCGGCGTTCTGCTCCAGCCTGGAGGCGGTCTCATTCATCATGCGGCCCACGTCCTCGCTGGTCTTGGCCTGCCCCTGGCTGAGGTTCCCGATCTCGTGGATGCTCCCTGACACCTGGGAGATCCGATTCCGGATGGCCTCGAGGTGATGCAGGGTCACGTCTACACTGGAGGCCCCCTCACTCACGGCCTCCTGCATGGCATTGATTGTTTCCTCGACCTCCTTGGCGCTGTGACCGCTGCGCTCCGCCAGGACGCGGACCTCCTCGGCGACCACGGCGAATCCCTTGCCCTGGGCTCCGGCCTTGGCGGCCTCGATGGCCGCGTTGAGCGACAGCAGGTTGGTCTGGCGGGCGATGCCCTGGATCACCTTCACGGCCTGGACGATGCGGGAAGTCGCCTCCTGGATGGCCTTCATGCCCTGGGCGGTGCCGCGGCCGGTCTCGGCCCCGCGATCCGTGTCCTGGACGGCCTCGTCGGCCTTGGTTCCGGTCTGGCGGGTGTGATCAGCCATGGATTCGACATTGGCATCCAGCTGTCGCAGGGCGTCCAGCACCTCGCGTCCCGCCTGGCGTAGCTCCTCGCCCACCCGGGCCGTTTCCTGGACGGTCTTGGCCATCTGCTCTGCGCTGGCGGCCAGTTCCATGCTGCCCGAGGCCACCTGCTCAGAAGCCTGCCCCACATTGCCAAGGGACCGGTTCAGTTCGACCACCATGCCGTTGAAGGTCTGCGCCAGCTGACCGATTTCGTCATCGCTCTCAACAGGGGCCTTCACGGTCATGTCCCCGGTCGCCACTCGGCCGATGGCCCCAGACAGGCGATCCAGAGGCTTCAGAATGGAGGTGGTCACCCGATGGATCATGACGAAGCTGATGACTGCCAGCAGGCCCAGGCCTGCGAATATCGAGATGATCCGGATGTTCCGCTGGGTGCGGTACAACTCGGCGGTGGACATGGAGACCCCGAAGGAAGCCACGAGGTCGCCTTCCTTCCGGCCTTTGAACGCATCCATGCCGAAGGCGGTGTGGCAATTCATGCAGGAGTCCTTCAGGCGCCCTGGGCTGAGGACGTACATTCGAGGTTCCCCGGCCGCGGTGGCGAACCGGCCCATCCGGTAGTCCAGGGCGGGGTTGGCGGCGAACTGGCTCAGGCTTGCATGCTCGAAGGCCGCCGCGGCGGGGTCCTTGGCGAACTGCCCGTTCAAGACGCGATGAAAGGTCATGCCCCGGGTCCGGCAATATTCCTCGGCATCGGCGTGGAACATGGATCGGGAGGAGACCGCCAGGGAGGTGAGGGTATCCTCGAAGGCCTTTTCCGCCTGGGCGGTCTGATAGGCGCCGACGCCCCAGATGACGAGGCCGAGAATGACGGCCAAGGCCAGGGTGACGGGCAGGAAGAATTTCAGGGCCAGTCCTTTACGCTTCATGGAGAACTCTCCCATCCAGACTGAACAATGGACGAACGAAGGTTTCTTCGGCCGATTCGAAGGCTTGGTTGAATTGTGGCCTAGGTCCGCCCTGGTGACTTTTGCAGGCGGTCCAGCAGCTTCCGGTCCACAAATCCGGTGATTTCAGCCAGTCTCTCTCCGGCCTGTGCCAGCAGGCCGGAGCATTGAGCCTGAATGTCGGTCGCGTAACCCACATCCACGATGTCCTTAAGGTTGATGACCGCGTTCCAGATGCCGCCGCGCACTCCCGCATAGGCCATTTGGGCGCCTACGGCCGCGTCGGTGATGCTCGCCACCTTGCCCAGGCGCGTGGCTTCGCCGGCCAGCTCCAGGGCGGCCAGGCCGGTCCGGGCGGTGTCGAGGGGTACCTCGATGGCCACCTTGAGTCCGGCCTGCATGGCGGTCTGGCGCGCCGCCTTCTGTTCGGGGGTGCCATCCGGGAGGCGGCGTGCCTCCATGAAGGCGTTGAAGGCGTTGGTATCGGCATCCACGGCCACCAGGAGACGATCCTTGATGACCTGGGCCTGTTCCGCCAGGGCGATGAGCCTGGCATCCTTGTCGGCATCGGGTCCACCTTGGGCCAGGTTGGCCACCATGCTGGCGAGCGCGGCGCCCAGGCTGCCCGCCAGGGCCGCAATGGAGCCGCCACCGGGAGCCGGGGTGTTGCGGCTGACCTCATCCGTGAAGGCGTGAACGGGCATGGAGACCAGGTCCTTCGGATCATGGGTGGGCAGGCCCAGCACCTTCTTCTCCGGATCAAAGGGCGCCACGTCGCCCAGGCCCATGGAGAAAGCGGCGGTCTGCAGGATGTCGGAGGTGGGCACCCCAGTGGACTTGCCCATGGCCTTGAGGTAGTAGCGGCCTGAGGCCAACAGGCACTGGAAGGGCACCAGACCTACGATCTCGCTGCCCGTGACCACCAGTCCTCGCTCGGCGGCCAGCCTGCGGGCCTCCTCCAGCACGGTGTGGGGGGCGGTCTGCTTGTAGTCCGTGAGGTTCACGCTGATCTGGGCGCGATGGTAGGTGTCCACGTACCAGCCGATGGCCTTGCAGTGGCTGAAGAGCCCGCGACGGCGCACCTTCCCGCCCACCGGCCTGGCAGGGTCCACATCGTTCATCCGCATGAGGTCGGGCAGGTCGTAGCCATGGGCGGAGGCGCAGTGCTCCACGGTCTCCTGGAAGGTGGTGCCGGTGAAGTCGCAGTTGCCGCAAGGGAAGCTACCTTCTGCGTAATGGACCAGGTCGCCCCCCTGGTAGTAGGGCTGCACCCGCCCGCGCCGGGCCACCCGGCCTTTCTCCCGCAGTTCGAAGGCGATGTCCGTGGCGTGGGCCTTGTCGCTGGAGTTCAGGGTGACGTTGTAGGCCACCAGGAACTCCCGCGCGCCGATGATGGTGGCCCCGGTCTGGGTGTTGTAGGGTGCGGCGAAATCGGGCGCCCAGTGGGGGTCCTGGAGCTTCTTTTCCAGGCCTTCGTACTCGCCTCTGCGCACGTCGGCCAGGTTGCGGCGTTCGGGCCGTGAGGCCGCGGCTTCGTAAAGGTAGACGGGAATCCCAAGCTCTTCACTCACGCGCCGGCCCAGCCGGCGCGCCAATGCCGCACAGTCCTCCATGGACACGCCCTCCACGGGGACGAAAGGCACCACATCCGTGGCGCCCATGCGGGGGTGGGCGCCATGCTGGTGACGCATGTCGATGACCCTGGCGGCTGCCCGGATGCAGGCGAAGGCACCCTCCAGCACGGCCTCGGGCTCGCCCACGAAGGTGATCACCGTGCGGTTGGTGTCGGCGCCCGGATCCACGTCCAGGAGCCGGATCCCGGCCACGGCGGTGATGGCCTCGGTCACCTGCCTGATCTTTGCGGCATCCCGGCCCTCCGAGATGTTCGGCACGCACTCCACCAGCTTCCGGGGCATGGTTCCTCCAGAACTTTCGAGTCTACCAGTGGCCGCCGATGCGCTTAATCCCGGTGATGGAACTACCTTCTTGGTGCTGTACCCCATGAGTCAGAGGCAGGCGTGGAAGTAAAAGCCGAGGCAACCGATGGAGCGACGTCCGGGTGGACCCTGGTCGAGGACCCCGAATCCTTCAAGATGCATCTTGATTGGCTGACGCTGAGGTTTACGCGAGAAAACGCAGTTCTTGAAGAGGCCTTCATCAAGAACTATAGCTTTGGATCACTTAAATACCTACGCTTCACTATTTTGATGGGAGTGCTGTTTATAGGTCTTTTTGGCATACTTGATCGTTATCTAGCACCGACTAATACACAATTATTATGGTTCATTCGATTTGGTATTCTATGCCCTGCCTCGTTGTTGGTCGGGGCTTCTACCTACTCGAAACGTCTAGTACCAATGCTCTACCTTTTCCTTGTATTCATGCTGCTACTCACTGGCTGCGGCTTTACAATCATGATTTTATTTTCACAGTCACCTATAAATTATTTATATTATACAGGACTTATTACCGTCTTAATGTATGGCTACACATTATTGCGATTGCGATTTGTGTACTCTTCTTTGGCAGGATGGTTGATCGTCATTATTTATATAATTTCTGTGCACTGGAAGGCTTCCATTCCAACCCCTATTTATATTAATAATATATTTTTTCTTGTGTCTTCAAATTTTATAGGAATGATGGCTTCTTACTCGATTGAATTTTATGCAAGAAATGATTTTTATCTTATGAACAAAATGAAAAAAACTCAAAATAAAATGAAAAAAATTAACACAATTTTGGATGCACGCGTGAAGGAACGCACCAGCGAACTCGAAGAGAAGAACAGGCGGTTGAGCCGGGAAATCGAGGAACGCAAGGTAGCCGAAGCAGCGCTCCAGGAGAGCGAGACCACGAATCGGGCCCTCATCCAGGCCATCCCCGATCTGGTGTTCTGGGTGCGACGGACCGGGGAATATCTGGCCGTCCATGCCTCAGACCCGACCCTTCTCGCCGCGCCGCTGGAGGTCCTGCGGGAGAAAACGATCAGGGACGTTCTTCCCGAAAACCTGGCAGACCAGTTCCTGGAGGCTATTGAAGGGGCCTTGGCTTCGAACGCGGTGAAGGAGTTGAACTATTCCCTTCAGATTGGAAGCGCAGAGAAGCAATTCGAGGCCCGCGTGGTTCCAAGTGTCTCGGATACGGTCATCATGATCGTACGTGACACCACCGAGCACGCCCGGGCCAGGGAACAACAGGAACTCCTCCAGGCCCACCTTCGGCAGGCCCAGAAGATGGAGAGTCTCGGAACCCTGGCCGGGGGCTTGGCTCACGACATGAACAATGTTCTGGGAGCGATTCTCAGCCTGGCTTCGACCAACCTGGAAGCAAGCCCAGATGGAAGTCAGGCCCACCACGCCTTCGACATCATTTCCAGGGCCGCCATCCGGGGCGGCGACATGGTCAAGAGCCTGCTGAGCTTTGCACGCCAAAGCCCGGCAAAAGAACAAGAATTCGACGTGAACGCCATTCTCCGGGATGAAATCCAAATCCTGGAACGCACCACCCAGGCCAACCTCCGGATCGACATGGACCTCGAGGAAAACCTCAGGCCCATTCGCGGTGATGCCAGCGCCTTGTCCCACGCCTTCATGAACCTGTGCATCAATGCCGTCGATGCCATGCCCGAATCCGGCACCCTCACGCTCCGCAGCCGGAATATGGATCCTGACTGGATCGAGGTGAAGGTCGAAGATACGGGCATCGGGATGCCGAAGGACGTGTTGGGGAGGGCCCTGGAACCTTTCTTCACCACCAAAATGACCGGCAAGGGCACTGGTCTGGGTCTGTCGATGGTCTACAGCACCGTGAAGGCTCACAAGGGCCAGGTTGAGATCCAGAGTGAACCCGGCCACGGCACACAGGTGAGCGTGCGCCTGCCGACCTGCGACCCTGCGCCGGAGACCGAGGAGCAGGCTCGTGAACCTATCCCTGTGGGATCTCTGAAAGTCTTGAAGGTGCTTCTGGTGGACGACGATGACCTGATCCAGAGTGCCATGCAAGCGATCCTCGAATCTCTGGGCCACGCCGTCACGGAAGCTCCGAGCGGAGAAATGGCGCTGGCAACCATCGAAGCCGGCTTCCGGCCCGATGTGGTGATTCTCGATATGAACATGCCAGGACTCGGCGGGGTCGGCACCCTGCCAGGCCTGCGGGGGCTGCTTCCTGACGTGCCCGTCCTGCTTTCCACAGGCCGGGTTGATCAGGCCGCTCTGAACCTGGCAGAGGCCCATCCACACGTCACTCTGCTGCCCAAGCCCTTTGGCCTCAAGGAACTGAAACAACGCCTCGAAGCCCTGGCGCAGGAATCCTGAGGTTCGTTATGACTGCTCGTTCTTGATGCCGCTCACGACATGCCCCGTGGGGCCCACCCGGGCGGCGGTATCGCAGTAGCCGGTCTGGTCATCGAAGAAGAAATCGGGTTCGAATTCCTGCAGGAAGTCGGCCTTCTCCAGGCCGCCCAGGAACATGGCCTCGTCCACCTGGATGTTCCAGGCCATGAGGGTGCGGATGGCGCGCTCGTGGGCGGGGGCGCTGCGGGCCGTGACGAGGGCGGTGCGGATGCGCATGGGTGCGTCCGCCGCCATGTCCTGGAGGGGCCGCAGGGCCTCTAACAGGGGCTTGAAGGGGCCGGGGGGCAGGGGCGTCCCCGCGTGCTTGATCTCGTGGGCCTGGAAGGCAGCGAGGCCATCCTTGGCATAGACCCGTTCGGCCTCGTCGCTGAACAGCACAGCATCGCCATCGAAGGCGATGCGGATCTCGTCGGGATGGCGGTCCGCGGCCACCGCGCTGTCGGGATAGACCCGCGCCGCGGCGAAGCCCGCCGTCAGGGCTGCCCGCACATCCTCCTCCTTGGCGGAGAGGAACAGGTTCGCTCCCAGCGACGTCAAATACGGGTAGGGATTTCGGCCCCGGGTGAAGACGCCGCGCTCCAGCTGGAGGTTTGCTTCCTGGGCGCTGCGGAAGACCCGCAGGCCGCTCACGGGATCGTTGCGGGACAGGATCACCACGGCGACTCGGGCTTCCGCGCCGGTGTTGAAGGCCAGGAGCTTCTTCACCAGGGGGTAGGCCACGCCGGGCCGGGCGGGCACGTCCAGCCGCGCCAGCTGGAGGTCCATGTAGGCCCGGTCGTCGGAGGCCTCGAAGAAGCGGTTCTCCTCCTCGAAATCGAACAGGGCGCGGGACGAGATGGCCACTACCAGCTTGCCTTCCAGGGATTTGGGCATGGACCCAGAGTACATTGAGGGATGCCGCGCTTCTACTTCGACGCCAATGCCACCACACCGCCCCACCCGGACGCGGTGGTGGCGGTCCGGCGGGCCATGGCCGAGGACTGGGCCAATCCCACCAGCACCCACCGGGAGGGCCAGCATGCGCGCTACCGCCTTGAGGAAGCCCGGCGGGAGCTCGCGGCCGCGCTGGATGTGCCACCAGGTGAGCTGGTGTTCTGCGCCAGCGCCACGGAAGCCCTGCACCTGCTGATCCGTGGCCTCCATGAGGCGCTGGGGGATCGTCCAGCAGCGGTGTTCCCGGGCGAGCACAGTGCTTGCCTAAACCCCTTGAGAGAATGGTCCCGCGTGGTCTGGCTGCCGGAGATGCCTCAGGACTGCGCCACCATCGTGCAGATGGCCGCCAACAACGAGACGGGCCTTCTCTATGCGATGCCCTCCTCGCTCAAAGCCGTGCGGGTCAAGGACTGCGCCCAGTCCTGGGGCAAGGTGCCTGTGGATCTGTCGGACTGCGATGCGGCCGTATTCAGCGGCCACAAGATGGGCGGCCCCCGGGGGGCGGCCCTGCTGTGGTTGCGGCCGGGGCTGCCCTGGGAGCCGATCATGGAAGGCCCTCAGGAACGCCGTCGCCGCGGCGGGACCGAAGACGTGCCTGCCATTCTGGGCCTGGCGGCAGCGGTGCGGCACCTGGCGGAGCGCCAGGCCATGAACGCGTCGCTGGCGCCGCTGCGGGACGCCTTCGAGGCAGAGATCCTGTCCTGGAACCGCGACATCGAAGTCATCGGCCAGGGCTTGTCGCGCCTGCCGAACACCAGTTGCATCCTGTTCCGGGGGCAGAACGGCGAGGCCCTGCACGCCGCCCTGGACCTCGCCGGCTTCGCCGTGAGTACCGGCAGCGCCTGCCACAGCGGCTCTGTGAAGCCCAGCCACGCGGTTACCTCCCTGGGCTACAGCCTGGATGACGCGCGCTCAGTGCTCCGCTTCTCGCTGCTGCCAGAGACGCAACCCGTCGAGGTGGAGGCCCTGGCGACAGCCATCAAGCCACTCGTGACCAACCTGTAGGTCGGGCGCGAGCCGCTTCCGGGCTGCCGTCGAACTGGCTTACCTCAGAGATCGCCGATTGCGGCCACCAGGCGGGTCCAGAGGTCACCCCCCCGGGTACCGTTGGTGAGGATGACGAGGCCAGAGCCACGGGAGGGCGAAAACTGGGAGAAGCACCGGAACCCCGTCGAGTTGGATCCGATGTGATGGGCGATGTCTCCCTGGCCCGTGGCGTTGAGGGACCAGCCCAGCCCCCGGAAGACGGCGGTGCCGCTCGCAGCGCCTGGGCGTTCCACCGGGTCCCGGGCGTCCACGCGGACCTGGCGCGTAAGGGCCTCGCGGACCGAGGTCCGGGAGATCAGTGCCGAGTCGCCCTGCTCGGCCTTCATCACCTCGATCAGAAGTCGGGCATAGTCCCCGGCACTCGTGTAGAGGGAGTAAGCGGCGTTGGGGTGCAGGTACTTAGATTTGCCCAGAACCGTCCCATCATCACGATGACCGCTCGCGAGCCGGTCCCCGATGGCTGGCGTCCAGGCGAAGCCTGTGTTCGCGAGTCCGAGGGGGGCGAAGAGGTTGCGGGTGGCCCAGCGGTCGAGAGGCTGGCCCGTGATCCGCTCGATCGTCCGCTGGAGGTAGAAGATGCCCTCCCCTGAATAGCCGAACCGCGACCCTGGCTTGAACAGGAGTGGGATGGGCCCTTCCCGCTCCTCTCCGCCCGGGCGCCAATCGGGGAAGCCCGAGGTGTGGGAGAGGGCCATCCGGGCCGTCACCAGACGCCGTTCGGGCAGGTCGGGGAGGATCAGTTCCTGCCCGTAGGCTGCCAGCGGACGGTCGAGATCGAGCTTGCCCCGCTCCACCAGCTGCAGCGTTAGGATGCCGAGGATGGGCTTGCTCATCGAGGCTGCCTCGAAGACCGTCTCGGCTGTGACCGGTTCCCGCGACTTGGCGTCCCGCACACCATACCCCTTGTACCACGCCATGCGCCGCTCCAGGATCAGGGCGATGGCCACGCCGGGCACATGGAGTTCAGCCATGAGCGCAGGCACTAGGCGGTCGATCGTGCTCACCAACGCATCGCCGGTGAGCTGTCCGGGCCTGCCCGCGGGGTCGATCTGCCGCAAAGCCAGGGCGGCTGCTGCCCGCACGGATTCCTCCCTGTCGCAGAGCAATCCGGTCAACGGTGGCACAGCCTCCTGGGCCTCTTTCCCGAGGCCCCCCAGAGCGACCGTGACTGCGTAGCGGACATTTTCGCTGGGATCGGCCAGGGCTTTGACCAGGGCTGGCAGTGCCGCCCTGTCAGGCGCGCCGACCCGCCCGAGGGCGATGGCCGCCGACCACCGGACTTCGGCATTCGGATCCTTGAGCGCCCTGGCTAGCGCCGGGACTGCGGCCCCGCCGATGCGGCCGAGGGCGACAGCGGCCGTGCCCCGCACGTAGATGTCCTCGTCCGCCAAAGCCGCGACCAGGATGTCGATGACTGCCACCGCATCGGATCCGAGTTGGCCCAGCCCGGCCATGGCCTCTTCGCGCAGGCGCGGGTCGGGGTCAGCGAGGACGCGGAGCAGGCCCTTCGGATCCACCTTCGGGACCTGTGGGCCCGAGCAAAGTGGAAGGGCGAGGCTGAAAGCCATGACCAGCGCGGCTGCGGGCCAGGAGTGGGCACGAAGACGGAGCCGGCTCATGTCCATCCTCTATTCAAGGTGATCCTTCTTGAACGCTGTGTACGCTGCCTGGAGGCGGGCCGTGACCAGGCCCTTTCTTCCACGGGAGAGCACGGCCTCATCGACTTGCACCACCGGCATGACTTCGGAGACGGTGCTGGAGATGAAGGCCTCGTCCGCGGCCAGGAATTCCTGGAGGTAGAGGCGCCGCTCATGCACTTCCAGGCCTTCCTTCCGTGCCAGTTCGAGCACGCACTGGCGGGTGGTACCGGGCAGGATGTTGTCCAGGTCGGGGGTGATCAGGGCGCCACCCCGGACGCAGAAGATCGTCGAGCTGGGGCCTTCAGTCAGGTACTTGCCCAGACCGTCCTCGCGGCAGAAGAGGGCCTCGAAGGCACCCTTCTCCTTTGCATATTGCTTGCCCAGCACGTTAGGCAGCAGGTTGATGGACTTGAGGTGGCAGTGGCCCCCTCGGCTGTCCTGGAAGGTGACGGTCTTCACTCCTACGGACCAGCAATCCTCGGGCATTCTCCGGAGCGGGATGAGGACGATGAAAAAGGTGGGTCTGACTCCTTCTGGGAAGGGGTGGTATCGGGGGGCCTCGCCCCGGGTGATCTCGAGGTAGAGTTCGCCGTCCAGGATGCCGTTGCGGCGTGACAGTTCCCGGCAGGCCTCCAGCAGTTCTTCGGTCGAATAGGGGAAGTCCATCCGGAGGAAGGCCGCGCTGTCGCGCATGCGACCGATGTGTTTGGCGAAGAGGAGGAATCTGCCATCGACACAGCGGATCACCTCGAACAGGCCATCGCCGAAGCAGAGCCCCCGGTCCTGGATGCTCAGGAGCTTCTCGGTCTCCTTATGGAAGCCGCCGTTGAAGAATATCTGTCGGCCCATCGACGCAGCTCCAGCCATGATCGCCTTTCATTCACTAATGGGTCAGTTTGGTTGAAAAAAATTTTATCATTTTTTCTTTTCATGAATTTTTTTAATCAACCTCGAAGAAATTTCGCCATCTCGTCCGGGGAGCCTTCTCGTGGGAGGGAACTTGGCCGCCATCCATGGGGATTGGCCCCAGTGGGGAAGCGCCTTGCCAGCGATTCACTCGATCCGGAAGTTTCAGGCGAGGCACACTAGAGGCATGACCACGCCCCGCTGGCCCTACCCATTGCTCCGCCTGAAACCCGGGAAGGAGGCCCTGCTCTCCAAGCGCCATCCCTGGGTCTACTCCGGGGCCCTGGCCAGGCTCCCCGATCTCCATCTGGTGCGACTGGCCGACGACTCAGGCCAGGTGCTGGGCGTGGGCACGGCCAGTCCCGCGAACCCCCTGGCGGCGAGGATCTTCCGCTTTGAGGACGCGCCCCTGGATGAGGCCTTCTTCCGGGCGCGGTTCGAATCGGCCCTGGCCCTGCGGAAAGAACTGGGACTGTGGGATCCCGAGGGCGGCTGCCGCTGGCTCTTCGGCGAAGGTGACGGCCTGCCGGGCCTGGTGATCGACCGCTACGCCCAGGCCCTGGTGCTCCAGGTGGGCACGGCGGGGCTGGAACTCCTGCGGGACCTCTGGTGGCCCATCCTCTTCGAGCTCGGCAAGCGGGAAGGCATCACCGCCTTCGTGGAGCGCAGCCAGTCGGGCCGCCGGGATGAGGGGCTCGACCCCGTGAACCGCCTACTCAAGGGCAGCCTCGCCGGTCCTGTCACGGTCAGGGAAGGCCGCGCGGCGCTCACCGTGGATCTGCTGCGGGGCCAAAAGACCGGGTTCTTCCTGGATCAGCGGGAGCATCGTCTGCAACTGGGCCGCGTCTCGAAGGATAAGCGCGTGCTCAATGCCTTCGGCTACACCGGCGGCTTCAGCATCCATGCGGGTCTGAATGGCGCCACCGAAGTCGCCACCCTGGACATCAGCGCTCCGGCCTTGGACCAGGCTGAGCGGGATTGGGCCGCCAACGGCCTGGATCCCGCCGCGCATCTGCGCATGGAAGGCGATGCCTTTGACCTGATGCGCCAGTTGGAGCCCCTGGGCTGGGACCGCGTCATCGTGGATCCGCCCGCCTTCGCCAAGCAGCGGAAAGACGTGGACAAGGCCTTCAAGGCCTACAAGGACGTCTTCCGCCTGGGTGCCCGCGCCACCGCCCCGGGCGGCATGCTCTGGTGTTTCTCCTGCAGCCAGCACCTGGACCGCAACCGCTTCCAGGAAGCCGTCTGGACCGCCCTGCTCGAAGCTGGCCGCGAAGCCCGGGTGCTGGCGCATCTCGGGCAGCCCACCGACCATCCCTACGCGTTGAATCATCCCGAAGGCTTCTACCTCAAGGGGCTGTGGCTGAGCCTGGGCTGAAACGCCACCGAGCGAGAGAAGTCAGTACCGTCCCACCTGAATCGGTGTCTCTTGCTCGATGGCCTTCAGGCGCTCGGCCCAGGCGGCAAGCCAGGCCTCTCTTTGGGCCGCATCGGCTCGCACCGGGCCGTAGATGATCTGCGGTGCCAGCACCTGGAAGCCCGTGAATTCCAGCATGCCCCGGTGGATCGGACGCAGCACTGCCTCGAGGTCGCCATTGAAGCCGTCGGCTGTATAGGACTCCTGGGGTCCACCGGTGGTCAGCGAGAGCAGGGCGCGCTTCCCACGGAAGACGCCCGTCTCGTAGATGTGTCCCATTCCGTAAGTCCGTCCCATGGCGAAGACGCGGTCCACCCAGCCCTTGAGGATGCCGGGCAGACCGAACCACCAGAGCGGGAACTGCCAGATCATCAGGTCGGCTGCCTCGATTTTCGCAAGCTCGGCCTCCACCTCAGCGGCGAAGCCGCCCACTTCGCTGGCGTGCAGCTCCTCGACTTGCAGCTTCAGGTAGTCCGGGTCCTTCACGCTGGTGAAGTTGCCTCGGCTGGATACCGGGTCGAAACCCATGCGGTAGAGGTCGCTGGTGGCGACGGTATGGCCCGCCGCCTGCAGGGTCGCGACGGCTGTCTCGAACAGCGCACCGTTGAAGCTCTTGGGTTCGGGGTGAGCGAGCAGGATCAATACGTTCATGACAGTCCTCGATCGAGCAGGTGGCTCAGTTTCACGTTGCCCATGGCGCCGAGCATGGAGGCCTTGAGACGGGGAATGCTGGGTTCGAGCTTGGCGATGAGTTCCTTCACCTGCTTGCGGCGACTCTCCAGGCTGGAGCAGCCGCAGAGGGGGCAGCCGCAGGGCACGATGGGGAAGCCCCGCAGCCAGGCGTAGCGCGGCAGGTCCTTCTCGTCGCAGGTACCCAGCGGCCGGATGACGGTATTGGCGCCGTCATCGCTCACGAGGCGCAGGGGCATGGTGCTGAGGCGGCCCTCGAAGAACAGGTTGATGAGCAGGGTCTCGATGAGGTCATCCA